>JBDGXT010000182.1:0-5378 GCA_039584455.1 Gemmatimonadota bacterium | reverse complement strand
ATCTTCGGGTCGGACAAGGTGACCACCGGTGCGGCGCAGGACATCGAGCAGGCGACGGAGATGGCGCGTCGCATGGTGACCAAGTTCGGGATGAGCGATGCGGTGGGTCCGGTGGCGGTGGGCGACCGGGAGCAGCAGATCTTCTTGGGGCGCGAGATTTCCCAGCACCGGGAGGTCTCCGAGCAAACAGCGCAGATGGTGGATAGTGAGGTCAAGCGGATCCTCGACGAGGCGTTCCGTCGCGCCCGCGGCATTCTCAAGGGGGACCTGCACACGCTACACCGCATGGCCGAAGCGTTGCTGGAGCGGGAGACCCTGGACCGCGCCGAGGTCGCCCTCATCGCGGAGGGGAAGGACCTGCCGCCACTGGCGCCGGCAGCACCCAAGTCGCCCCCGTCGGTGGAGCTGAAGGGAACGACGGAGGGCAAGGCCGAAGCACCCGGCAAGGGCATACTCGGCACCCCCCCGGCCGAGCCGGCCGGAGCGTGACCCTCCACTCGCTCGTTTCCGAGAGTCCCGTCGCCAGCTGGTCGATGACGCGCGGGGCGATGTCTCTCGCGCGGCCCGTCGTCGTAGGGATCGTCAACATCACGCCGGACTCGTTCAGCGACGGGGGACGTTTTCTCGATCCCGCGGCGGCGCTGGACCAGGCGACGCGGCTCCTCCAGGAGGGGGCCGACATGCTCGATCTCGGCGCTGAGTCTACCCGGCCGGGGCGTCCCGCACCGGTCACGCCGGCGGAGGAGTGGGGCCGACTCGAGCCGGTGCTGCGCGGGCTCGTCGAGCGACATCCGGGGGTGCCCCTCAGCGTCGATACCGTAAAGGCCCAGACGGCGTCCCGCGCGCTCGCTGCCGGCGCCTGGGCGGTCAACGACGTGTCCGGGCTCCGGCTCGATCCCGAGATCGCGGATGTCTGCGCCGAGCACGGAGCGGGGCTCGTGTTGATGCACTCGCGCGGCTCGGTGAGTGAGCTGGCCAGCTACGACCACGCGAGTTATGGGCGGGTGGTGGATGACGTGGTGCGGGAGTTGGAGCGGGCCGTGGAGGTTGCGGGCAGCCGGGGGGTCGGCGCGGAGCGTGTCGTGCTGGACCCCGGGCTGGGCTTCGCCAAACGGCCGGAGCACAACTTTGAAGTACTGCGGGATCTTCCGGTTCTGGTGGCGCTGGGACACCCGGTCATGGTGGGGCCGTCCCGCAAGTGCCGCGGCCTATCTGGGAGGAGCGTCGCTCTTCCGCGTGCACGCCGTCGCGCCCGTGCGGGAGGCCCTCGCCATCGCCCACGCGATACGGAGCACCTGATGTCGCTCGAGCAGCTGCAGTTCCTGGTTCCCGGTCTGTACGACGTCCTCGAGATCTTGATCGTGGCGTACGTGATCTACCGCTTGCTGCTGTTCCTGGCGGGAACGCGGGCGCTGCAGATCCTGATCGGGATCACGGCGCTCTTCGTTATCTACTTCGTCGCGCTCGTGCTCAAGCTCAACATGATCAGCAGCTTGTTGGGCGTCGTGTTCACGTACGGCGCGTTCGCCGCCATCGTCGTGTTCCAGCCGGAGCTGCGGAACGCGCTGGCCCGCCTGGGGCGCTCCCGACTGGTGGGCTTCCTGGCGAGCTCGAGCAAGCGCGTCGTCGCCGACGAGATCGCGGAGGCCACCGGGCGGCTCGCCCGGAACGGCACCGGCGCGATCATTGCGGTGGAGCGGGACGTGTCGCTGGACGAGTTCGTGGAGTCGGGCACGCCCATGCGGGCCACGGTCTCAGCCGACCTCCTCACCACGATCTTCACACCGTACTCGCCGTTGCACGACGGCGCCGTGCTGGTGCGCGGGGACCAGATCATCGGTGCCGGGGCCGTGCTCCCGCTCACCCAGTTCCCCGTGAGCGACAAATCGCTGGGCACCCGGCATCGCGCGGCGCTCGGGTTGTCCGAGGAGAGCGATGCCGTCGTGGTCGTGGTCTCGGAGGAGACTTCCAAGATCTCGATGGCGCTGCGGGGCATGTTGCGCCGCGGGATCACGCCGGATCAGCTGCGCACCGCACTTGCCGGGTCCGAGGAGGCGAGCCTTGCGTTGACCGGCACGCGTGGTGACGCTTCACCGGCCTAGTCGAGTTCCCACCACCCGAATCGAGCAATAGTCCGATGGCATCCGAGCAGGTCGAGACCGCCAGGGTCCCCTACCGCGCCGCCGTCGTGGTCTTCGTGGTCGTGTTGGTCTGCTACGTGTGGACACTCGCCCCCACGGTCACCTTCTGGGATGCGGGAGAGTTCATCGCCACGGCGAAGATCCTCGGCATCCCGCACCCGCCCGGCACGCCGGTGTTTGTGCTCATGGCCAACGTGTGGGCGGCCATGGTGCCCATCGGCGAGTTTGCCTATCGCACCAACCTGATGACGGCGCTGTTCAGCGCGGCGGCCGCGGCGCTCTTCTTCCTCGTCGTGGCGCAAGCGCTCCAAGGGTGGAAGCGCGACGACGTGGGGCAGGACGGCGCGGGGACGGACAAGCTGTTCACCATCGGTGGTGGGGTCGCGGCGGCCCTGCTGGCGGCCACGGCCTTCACCGTCTGGCAGAATTCCAACGAGACCGAGGTGTACATGATCGCCGCGTCGTCGATCGCGGCGATCTGCTGGCTCGGGTGGCTGTGGCGTCGTCATCGCGGCGGGGAGCGGGCGCCCCACGTGCTGCTGCTCATCGTGTACTTGGGGGCACTATCGGTCGGCAACCACCTGCTCACGCTGCTCGTCGGACCGGCGCTGATCGGCTTCATGTGGCACGTGCTCAAGACCGAGCCGTTGGCCGAGGAGACGGACCGCAAGACCGAGTGGGCCCAGTGGGCCGTAGTGCTGGGCGTGTGGGCGCTGCTCATCGGAATCGGGTTGGGGAGCAAGAGCCTGCTCGTGCTTGGCGGACTCGCGTTCCTCGGGGCGGCGGCCTACGCGGCCTCGGCCGGAGCGCTGCCGTTCGCGGCGACGGTGCTCATGATCGCCGTCGTAGGGGCATCGACCTACCTGTTCCTGCTGATCCGTTCCCAGGTGGGGCCGTTCATCAACGAGGCCGACCCGTCTACGTGGGAGCGGCTCTGGGACGTGATCGCCCGGGAGCAGTATCCCCCCCGGTCGCCGATCGACAATCCCATCTACACGGTGCGGGAGGGGTCGGGCGTGGTCGAGCGCCTCGGTGCGTTCGTGGCTTGTTTGCCGCGGTTCGTGGACGGACCGGTGCCGCCCGACGAGGCGGTGTTCGGCATCCCGCGTTGCCACACGGTGCGGAGTATTCCGCTCATGCTGCGCCAGGCGCAGATGTACCTACAGTATTTCGATTGGCAGTGGTCGATGGGGCTCGCCCCCACGGAATACGTGTTCGCGGCGGTGCGGCTTCCCATCACGCTGGTGTTCATCAGCCTGGGTGTGTACGGGGCAAACGTGCTGCGGCAGCGAGACCGCTCGGTATTCTGGCTCCTGGTGCTGCTGTTCCTGACGACGGGACCGGGACTCGTGGGCTACATGAACTTCAAGCCGGGCTTCTCGCTCGCGTGGGACACCTATCCCCAGATGGATATGCACGAGGTGCGAGAGCGGGACTATTTCTTCACCGTCTCGTTCGCCATGTGGGGCATCTTTGTCGGGTTGGGGTTAGCCGGCCTGTATCGCAAGGCGCGCGAGCTTCTCGGGGCGCGGGACGGCCAGCGCAAGCTCCAGCTCGCCTCCGGGGTGGTGTTGCTGGCGGCGCTGCTTCCCTTCGTGGTCAACTTCCGGGCGGCGAGTCGGGCGCACGGTCCCGAAGCGCGCCTGGCGCGCGATTTCGCCTACGACCTGCTGCAGTCGGTCGAGCCGTACGGCATCGTGTTCACCAACGGGGACAACGACACCTTCCCGCTCTGGTACCTGCAGGAAACGGAGGGGATTCGACAGGATGTCTCCGTGGTCAACCTCTCGTTGGCCAACACCAACTGGTACATCCGGCAGCTGCGGGACAATCCGGTTCGCCCCTTCGATCCGGAGCAGGCACCCTGGTTCGCCGACCTCGCGCCCGCGACGCCGCCCAGCGCGCTCCACTCGCTGGCCGATCCCGAAGTCGAGCAGTTGATGGCGACGCTCCTCTCCAGGGCCCTCATCTTCCGGGCCGGGGAGATGGAGGTGACGATCCCCGAGAACACGCCACTGTACGTGCACAGCATGGTCGCGTTGCGGCTGGTCCAGGAGAACTGGGCGCAGCGTCCGGTCTACTTCTCGCTGACGTCGGGTGGCGACAACTGGGGGCTGCTCGCCCCGTACCTCACGCAGGAGGCTTTGGTGTTCCGGCTCAACACCACGGGGTGGCCGGACACCGCAAACCTCATTCCCGGACTGTTCGGCGTGCCCGTGAACGTGTCGCGCACCGACTCGCTCGCCTGGGAGATCTACCGCTACGCGGACCTGTTCCGCGGCGACTCGCTGCGTCTGGATCCCACCAACCGCAACATCACGGTGAATCTGAGCTACCCGTTTTACGCGCTGGGCCAGGCGTATGAGAGCCGGGGAGATCTGGAGCGCAGCAGGGAGAACCTGCGGCGCGGGCTCTGGCTCCAGCCGATTCCCGAGATCGCGCGGCTGCTGCAGGCGGGGGAATCCATCTTCGACACGCCGCCGGCAGGGGATACCGCGGTAGGCCGGTAGCGGACCTTTCCGCAGCGACCCGGCGGCTTTGCAGGACCTGCAACCCCAGCTAAGTTCACAGGTTATGAGTTTTGCTGCCCTCCCCGGCAATCTCGCCCGCATCCGGGACCAGATTGGCCGTATCCAGGCGCGAGAAGGTCTGGCTGGGGAGGTGGCCATCGTCGCGGTGACCAAGGGCCACCCTCCCGCGGTGGCGCGGGCCGCGCACGCGGCCGGCCTGTGCGACCTAGGAGAGAACCGGATGCAGGAGGCCCTCGGCAAGCTCGAGAAGCTGGCCGAGCTGCCCGTGCGGTGGCACCTGATCGGTCACCTGCAGACGAACAAGGCCAAGTTCGTGGCGGGGCGTTTTGCCATGGTGCACTCGGTGGATTCGGTGCGGCTGGCCGACGCTCTGGCCCGGGCCATGGAGAGGCACGCGGCTGATGCAGTGCTTCCGGTGTTGCTTCAGGTGAACGTTGCCGGCGAGGAGCAGAAGAGCGGCTGCGAGCCGGAAGAGGCTGAGAGCGTGGCCCGGCACGTTGCCGGGCTGCCGGCGCTCGCGCTGCGGGGCTTGATGACGATGGCCCCGTTCGTGGATGACGAGCGGGTGCATCACCGGGTATTCGCGGATCTCCGCGAGCTGCGCGACCGGCTCGAGCGAGCGGGGCTCGAGCTCCCGGAGCTCTCGATGGGGATGTCGGGAGACTACCGCGCGGCCGTCGCTGAAGGAGCAACCATGCTGCGGTTG
>JBDGXT010000181.1:0-5752 GCA_039584455.1 Gemmatimonadota bacterium | reverse complement strand
TGCCGCTTCTGTGGCTTTACGCAGGAGGTCGGGCGACCGCCGCAGCGATACCGCGCCACCGCACACGACTGCGCCACGTGGCCGCAGTGCGCGCGCGCCCCGTACGTGTGGTGGGTGAAGCCCCGTGTCGCCTCGTACCGCTGCCCCTTCTGCGGGGACCGCGTCATCGTCTCCCACGTGCTGATCCCGCCGCCGGCGGACGACATCGACCATCCGTGGCAGCGCGTGCCCCAGGGGAAAGGTCGGTTCTACTACAAGCAGTTCTGGGCCCGCTGGACTTGCAGCAGGGGGAGGGCGGAGCTGTAGCACCCGCCCCACCCCACTGCGCAACTGGCCGCCGCCTCCCGTGTTCGGAATCATGGGGAGAGTGTGCACGACGGCGATCCGCTGCGCGGCACGGGAGGGCACCCGAAAGACCGCCAGCACGACGGCGATCGCGAGCAGGAACACGCCGCCTAGGTAAAGCATATCCTCCGCCAAACGGCTGGAATCCAGGGTGGTAGCAGGGCTCCGTATGCCAACTTGCCGACCTCTCCGCCTTCCACTAACCTTAGGCCACCGCGACCCTTGGACGGTCGGGTGTCGCGGTTTTTCCAGGCATTCCGGCACGTGAACACCCGTCACCACACAGGATCGAAGTCCGCGTGAATTCCTCGGTTAAGGTCGTCCCGCTCGAGCGTGTCGCCGCGCCGATGCTCGCCGTGGCCGTCGGCGAGCTGCGCAACGGCAAGCTCCCTAGCTCCCTCCTCGGACTCGACGCCAACACCGGAGGCGAGCTGTCCCGCCTCCTTGAGAGCGGCGACTTCACCGGGAAGCGCGACGAGACGGCAGCCGTCTATCCGAAGAAGGGCGCCAAGCGGGTGATGCTGGTCGGTCTCGGCAAGGCCGCCGAGGTGACGCGCGGGGCCGTGCGGCGCGGTGCCGCGGTGGCCGCACGCCAGGCTGTCGCGGCCGGGGCCGAGACGCTGGCATTCCACCTGGCGCACGAAACGCACGGCGGGGTGCCGCCGGTCGTGGTCGGCCAAGTCGTGGTGGAGGGGGTGGCGCAGGGGGCGTGGCAGTTCACCCAGCTCAAGGCCACGGAGAAGAAGAAGCGGCGGATCGCCGTTTTGGAGATCATCGCGGTGCGCGAGGAGCGGCCCGACGTGGAGCGGGGACGCAAACTCGGAGCCGCCGTTGCCACGGGCCACCACTTGGCGCGCAACCTCCAAATGCTGCCCGGCAACGTGTGCACACCGGCGTACCTGGCGGGCATCGCCCGGCAGCTGGGCAAGGCCTACGGCCACAAGGTGACCGTTCTCAATCGCCAGCAGATGGCCAACCACGACATGGGCGCGTTGCTGGCCGTCGCCCAGGGTTCGGTCCAGGAGCCGCGGTTCATCACGTTGGAGTACAAGGGGGCCGGCGCGCGCACCCATCCCATCTGCTTCGTGGGGAAGGGCGTCACGTTCGACTCCGGCGGCATCTCGCTCAAGCCGGCGGAGAAAATGGAGGAGATGAAGTACGACATGTCGGGGGCGGCGGCCGTCCTCGGCCTGTTCGAGACGCTCGGGCAGCTCAAGCCCAAGGTCAACGTCGTCGGCATCATCCCGGCTACGGAGAACCTTCCCTCCGGCACGGCCATCAAGCCGGGCGACGTGGTGCGAAGCCAGTTCGGCAAGACGATCGAGGTCGTGAACACCGACGCGGAGGGCCGCCTGATCCTGTGCGATGCGCTGAGCCATGCGCGCAAGTTCAAGCCGGCTTGCGTGATCGATGCCGCGACGCTCACCGGAGCGGTCGTAATCGGTCTCGGCCATCACGCCACCGGACTCATGGGCAACGACGACCAGCTGGTCGGCGAGGTGCTCCGTGCCGGCGACCTGGCGGGTGAGCGCTGCTGGCCGTTGCCCCTGTGGGACGAGTATCGCGAACAACTCAAGTCCGACATCGCCGACGTGAAGAACGTGGGCGGCCGTCCGGCCGGGACCATTACGGCTGGCTGGTTCCTGCGTGAGTTCGTCGACGGGTTCCCCTGGGCGCACCTGGACGTCGCGGGCACCGCGTGGACCGACGGAGAGCGCCCGGACATGGCCAACGGGCCGACGGGCACCGGGGTGCGGCTGTTCACCGAGTTCGTCCTCGGCCGCGCTGGGGGGTGATTCGCCTGGGGCGTGTCGCCGCCGTCGCCGCCGTCATTCTCGTCATCCTCCCCATGTTCACCCGCGCGGCGGCTGCCCAGGACACCACCGGGGTTCGGGCTGACTCCGCCCGTGCCGTGCCCGCTCAGGACTCGCTAGCGGCCCCCGACAGTGCGGCGACGCAGGAAGCGCCCGCGCCGCTCGTGCTCTCCACACCACAGCCCGAGGTGCCAGTCGGTCCGCTTCCCCCGTACACGCGGTACGTGTTCACGCGCGACTCGCTTCTCTGGTCCAGCGCCGAGACCCTCGGGGAGCTGTTGGCAGAGATCCCCGGTGTGTATCTCACACGATCCGGATTCCTGGGCGAGCCGACGTACGTGCAGTACGGCGGACGGGGCGGTTCGGCACTCAAGATCTTCTGGGACGGCATGGAGTGGGTGCCGCTGGGGAACGACACGCTGTTTGCGGAGCCCAGTCAGATCCCGTTGATTAACATCCGCCGGGTCGACGTCGTGGTCGGTCCCGCCCGACTCGATGTCTACCTGGTGTCCGAGCGCCACGAGCAGCAAGCGACCCGATCGGTCGTGCGCATCGCGTCGGGCAGCTTCAGCAGCGCGGCGTACAGCGGGATGTTCCAGTATCACTGGAACTCCGGTATCACGCTCGACCTCGCCGCCAACTTCCACGGCACCGACGGCCCCAATCAGCAGGCCAAGAGCAGCCAGTTCGACCTCTGGGCCAAGGTGGGGTGGATGCCGAGCGACAAGGTGGGCGCGACGTACCAGATCGTGCGGCGGGCCTTCGATCGGGGCGAGGTCGCCGCCAACGGCGAGCCGGCGATTCCGGAGCTCAAGGGGGCGCGCACCGACTACCTGCTCAACTTCTTTGTCGGATCGCGAGCGGATGGCCTGGGCGTGCGGGCGGAAGGCGGTCTCGCGTCCAGCTCGTGGAACCCCGACTCGGCAGCGACCCTGCCCGAGGAGCGGGTGCGACAGGCGTGGGCCGGGCTGCGCTACGCCCGACCCAGCTGGTCGGCCGGGATCCGCGGCCGTCTCGCGGACGCGCGCACGACCGGCTCGGTGGAGGGCCAGCTGGGATGGGTGCCGCTCCGCGGGATCGTGCTCGCGGGCGACGCCTTCTGGAAGCAGCACGAGGGGGACCGCACCTCGAAGGGAGCGCACGCCTCGGCGGGCCTGTACTACGGCTTCGCCTCACTCATGGGCGAGATCGCGTTCGCCGACGCCGTGCAGGCACCGGCGCTGCTCAGCGACACGGCCATCTCCACGTCCGACTGGTCGGTGAAGGCGGGGGTCGACACGAAGTGGCTCACCGGATATGCGGGACTTGCGCGCCGCGACGCCTACGACCCGTTGCCGTATCCCGACCTCCCCGTGATCCCCGACCTCAGTCCGTCGCCCGCGGCGACGTACGCCATCGCCGACCTGTACGTGCGTCCGACCCGCTGGCTTACCCTCGCCGGCTGGTACTCCGATCCGGTTGCGGGAGAGACCGCCGATTTCCAGCCGCCCAAGCACGGGCGCTGGGAGGTCACGGTGCGCTCCAAGTTCTGGCCCACGTTCCGCAGCGGCGTGTTCGACCTCAAGCTGATGCTCGGTTCGGAGTCGTGGAGCACGGGTACGGCCGGGCTCGACGGCGCCGGCCAGCCCATCGTGCTACCCGGCGCGACGTTCTACGAGTTCTACGTCTCGTTCCAGATCGTCACCTTCACGGGGTTCTGGAACCTGCGCAACACGCGGCTCACCGACGCGCAGTACGTGCCGGGGCTCGAATACCCGTCGAGCGCGCAGTACTTCGGCGTCCACTGGACTTTCAGCAGTTGAGGCGCACCCCCTGGCTTTGTCCCCCGGGAGGCGGCTAGTTTTTCGACCGCCGCACCGTCAACCATCGCCACCTGAACGTCCAGTTCCGGCTGCCCCACGCGTTGCAGCGGTTCGAGACCGAGCTGCGCAATCGCCTGCGCGAGCGGCTCGATCGGGGGCACGTAGCGGTCACGGCGCGTTGGACCGAGGAGCCACCCCGGGGTCCAACCATCGCGCTGAACCTCGAGCGGGCCCGGGCCGTGATCGAGGCGGTGACCCGGTTGAAGGACGCCGTCGACCTCCCTGGAGAGATCGATCTGGCCTTCGTGGCGCGGCAGCCCGAGGTGCTCGCCTCGGGCGACGAGGAGGATCCCGCCGTCGACCAGAGTCAGCTCCTCGGATTGTTGGATCGGGCCGTGGATGACGTGGTGGCGAACCGCTCGCAGGAGGGCGCGGCGATGGCCCGGGAGCTGGAGCACCGGCTCGACAACATCGAAGCCCACCTGGCCACGGTCCAGCGCCGGGCCCCTGAGCGGCTCACCCGGGAGCGTGAGCGGCTTCGAGAATCGGTGCGCGAGCTGCTCGACGGGAGATCGATTGACGAGGACCGGCTCGCTCAGGAGATCGCGCTCATCGCCGACAAGTTGGATATCACCGAAGAGATCGTGCGGCTCAAGACCCATCTCGGCGCCTGCCGGCAAGCCCTCGTCACCGAGGGAGCCGTGGGCCGCCAGTTGGGCTTTCTCGGCCAGGAGATGTTGCGGGAGATCAACACGATCGGCTCGAAGGCAAACGACGCCGAGATCGGCCACGTGGTGATCGGCATGAAGGGGGAGCTGGAGAAGATCCGCGAGCAATCGGAGAACGTGGAATGAGCCGGTTCCTCGTCATCCTGTCCTCTCCGTCAGGGGGCGGCAAGACCACCATCGCCCACGCACTTCTGACGGCCCGCCAGGACCTGGGGTTCAGCATTTCGGCCACCACCCGTCCTCCCCGGGACAATGAGCAGGACGGCGTCGACTACCATTTCCTTTCGGCCAAGGAGTTCGAGCGGCGTCGCGAGGCCGGCGCGTTCCTGGAGTGGGCCGAATACGGCGGCCACCTGTACGGCACCCTGGAGGCCGAGGTCGACCGAGTGCAGGCCGGGGGCCAGCACGTGGTGCTCGACATCGAGATCCAGGGCGCGGCGCAGATCAGGCAGCGCCGATCAGATGTTGTGAGTATCTTTGTGCTGCCGCCGTCTGTGGATGTCCTGATCCAGCGATTGACGAAGCGCGCCTCGGACGATCGGGAGAGTCTGGCCCGTCGCTTGACCCAAGCCGGGATCGAACTCCAGCAAGCCGAGCAGTACGACTACGTCGTCGTCAACGACGACCTGGCGCAGGCCGTCGCCGAGGTGGCGGCGATCATCGACGCGGAGACGCACCGGACCCTGCGGCACGACGAGCTCCATGAAACGGTCGCCCAACTGCGGGCGGAGCTGGAGCAGCGAACTACGGACCTGACTGGATAGCCGTACGAGGAGAGTGGATGTACATCTTTACCCCCATCGATGTGGCGCAGCGCGCCGGCAACAAGTATCTGGGCGTCTTGGTCGCGGCCAAGTTCGCCCGCTACATCAACGATTTTCCGCGGGACCGGTCGCTCGAGGAAAAGAAGCTGACCACGCGGTCGCTCGAGAGCCTCACCCGCGGTGATCTGAGCTACCGGCTCGTGCGACGGAGGCGTCAGGAGACGTGAACCTGAACGGCCGGCGCGTCGTCCTCGGCGTGTCGGGCGGGATTGCGGCCTACAAGTCCTGCATCCTCGCCC
>JBDGXT010000180.1:0-4417 GCA_039584455.1 Gemmatimonadota bacterium | reverse complement strand
GTCCTCCCCCCTGTGGGGGCGCACGTCCGATCGTTTCGGGAGGCGCTTTGCGATCCTGGTGGGGCTCGGCATGTCGGCGGTGGCCTTCACCATCTTCGGGTTCGCCGTGACGATTGGCATGCTGTTCTTCTCCCGCATCGTGCAGGGATTGGGCGGCGGCACCACCGGCGTGCTCCAGGCGTACGTGGCCGACGTCACCGAGCCGAAAGACCGCGCCAAGGCACTGGGCTGGGTCTCCGCTGCCACGGGTGCCGGCGTGATGATCGGCCCCGCCATCGGCTCGCTGGCCTTTAGCCTCGGACCGGAGGCGCCCGGCCTGGTGGCGGCCGGCCTCTGCCTGATCAACCTCGTGTTTGCCTGGAGGCTGCTGCCGGAATCGTACGCGGGGAGCAACCGCGAGTCCGGCGAGCACGAGACCTCGGCGCCGGCGCGCCGCTCGATCCGGACGATGATGGTGGAGGTGCTGCAGCACCCGGGTCGCGAGGTCCCGCAGCTGATCTGGATCTACGCCGCCGGCATGTTGGGATTCATGTCGATGACCGGGGTGCTGGCGCTGTACCTCGCCAACGACTTCGGCATCACGGAGGAGAATATCTGGATCTTCTTCGTGTATGTGGGGGCCATCGGTGTGATCATGCGAGCCGTGATGCTGGGCAAGCTGGTGGATTGGCTGGGGGAGGTGAAGTTGATGCGCGTGGGTGCCGGGCTGCTGGCGTTGGGGCTCGTGATCATCCCGCTGCCGCAGAGCGTGCTCACGATGGGGCTCATGCTGGGGCTCGTACCGATCGGTACCGCGTGTCTCTTCCCGGCGGTCTCGGCGCTCGTGACCCACCGCGCGCCACGACAGCAGCTGGGACAGACGCTGGGCGTGCAGCAGGCCTTCGGCGGCATGGCGCGGGTGCTCGCGCCCATCTGGTCCACGGCGGTGTTCGGCGCGATGGGCGCGTCGCCGCCGTTCTTCATCGCGGGCGCGATCGTCGGGATCGTGTGGCTGCTGACCTTCCGGGTGTACCCCAAGGAGCCAGAAGCGGCGTAGGTGGCCCGGCGCCCGGTCGAGCTGCGCCTCCCGCTCCCGGTACTTACGTCGTCGGCTTGTCCCTGCGGTACACTACCTGCCCACCCAACACGGTCATCAACACCTGCGTATCCAGGATCCGCTCCGGCGCGATCGCCATGATGTCCTGATCCAGCACCACGAAATCCGCGAACTTGCCGGGTGAAAGGGAACCACTCACGTCCTCCATGAACCCGGCATACGCCGGCCATAGCGTCATGCTCTTGAGCGCCTCCTCTCGCGTGGTGCGCTCGTCGGGGAACCAGCCGCCGGCCGGCCACCCGTTCTCGTCCTGCCGGGTGACGAACGCCTTGAACGAGATGAGGGGGTTGGGTGACTCCACGGGGAAGTCCGAGCCGTTGGGAACCACGACCCCGGTGTTGAGCAACGTGCGCCACGCATAGGCTCCCTGGACCCGCGTCCACCCGAGCCGATCGATCGCCCAGTACATGTCGCTCGTCTGATGGCTCCCCTGCATGGAGGGGATCACGTCGAGCTCCGCGAAGCGCGGGATGTCCTGGAAGTGGAGCACCTGGGCATGCTCGACGCGGAACCGGTGATCGGCGGTCGGCACCTGCTGCAGTGCCGACTCGAAGGCGTTCAGCACGAGCCGATTTCCCCAGTCGCCGATCGCGTGGACGTTGAGCTGGAAGCCTTGCTGCAGCGCACGCACTGCCACGTCACGGATCCGCTCCTCACCAGTGATGACCAGCCCGGAGTTGTGGGGATCGTCGGAGTAGGGCTCCAGCAGGGCCGCTCCGCGGCTCCCCAGCGCTCCGTCGGCCGTGATCTTGATCGCGCGAATCCACACGCGGTCGTGCAGCCCGTCCTGCGGGCCCCGGTCGAAGTAACGCTGTAGCGTCTCGTCGCCCCCACGGATCATCACGTAGTTGCGCAGGTTGTAGCGACCGTCCCGTGCGAGCTCTTCGTACAGATCGATGGTGCCGGCGTCGACACCGGCGTCGTGGACACCCGTGAGTCCCCAGCGATTGGCCTCGGCGATGGCGGCGAGTGCGACCTCGCGCTGCTCGTCGCGCGAGGCCGACGGGATCACCTGCCCCACGATTCCCTGCGCACGATCGATCAGCACACCGGTGGGGTCACCGGCTGCGTCGCGGATGAACCGGCCGCCGTCTGGATCTTCGGTCGCCGCCGTGACGCCCGCGAGCTCCAATGCCATGGCGTTCACCAACGCGGCATGGCCGTCCACGCGCGTCAGGTACACGGGGTGGTCGGGCACGGCTCGGGACAATGCCTCGTGCGTTGGGAAGTGCGTATCGGCCCAGTCGTTCTGGTCCCAGCCGCGTCCGCGAACCCACTCACCAGCCGGCATCGACTGCGCCCGCTCCACGACGCGGGCGATCACTTCCTCATAGGAGCGCGTGCCGACCAGGTCGGCGATGCGCAGCGCCGTTCCGAGTCCCATCAGATGGACGTGTGCATCCACCATTCCGGGGATGATGGTCTTGCCGTCCACGTCGAGCCGCTGCGTGTGGGAGCCGGCGTAGATCTCGGCACCCCGGGCGCTCCCCACGAAGACGACGCGCCCGTCCCGAATGGCCATGGCTTCGGCCAGCGGGCGGTTCTCGTCCACGGTGTAGATGTGTGCGTTGGTGACGATTAGGTCGGCTGGCTGCTGCGCTCGCAGCGCCGGCGCGACGAGCAGTGCTAGAAGGAAGAGCGGTAGGCGTGTCATCGTCATCCCGTCCGTCGTCTCGGTCTCAGTTGCCTGGCGGGAAGCTACCGTGCGGGGAGGGGAGGCGCGAGGGAGTTGTCGGCGGAAGGTAGCCCATCTTACCCTTCCCTCTTCCCCCTTCCCTCTTCCCTCTCGAGTCCCTCCCCCAACTCCACCACCGTCTCGACCGCGACGCGCGCGTCTTCGAGCGTGCTGCGGAAATTGATGATGCACGCCCGGAGATAGAACGTGCCCTCCAGGGTCGTACCCGACACGAACAGCCGGCCGTCCCGGTGGATGCGGTCCAGTAACACGCGGTTGAACGCATTCGCGTCGCTGTGCTCGGGCAGGTAGCGGAAGCAGCAGACGCTCAAGTGGGTCGAGGGTGCGAGCTCCAGCGTCGTGTCGGCCGCGACGAGCCGCCGCAACTCGGTCGTGGTTGCTAGGTCACCGCGCCACAGTTCACGGTAGCCCTCCATCCCGATGTGCCGCATCACCGACCACACCTTGAGTGCGCGGAACCCCCTCGAGAGCTGGGGCCCGCGCTCGTGGAACCAGAGGGGCCCGTTGAAGTAATCCTCCTGCTGGACCTCGAGGTAATCGGCCTGCGTGGCGAACGCCTGGTGCAGGGTTTCCGGGTCACGCACCAGCACGGCCCCTGCCTCGTACGGGACATACAGCCACTTGTGCGGGTCGACCACGATGCTGTCGGCCCGGTCGAGTCCCCGATACTGCTCGGCAAGCTCCGGAAGCGCCGCGCCCACGGCACCATACGCGCCGTCGACGTGAAACCAGAGGCCCTCGCGCCGCGCGATCGCCGCGATGTCTGCGAGCGGGTCCACCGCTCCACTGTTCACGGTGCCCGCGGTGGCGACCACGCAGACCGGGGTGGCGCCGGCGGAGCGGTCCTCCGCTACCATGCGGGCGAGTGCCCCAACATCCATCCGCCGGTCGTGGTCCACCGGGACCCACCGCAAGGCATCGCTTCCCAGCCCGAGCAGCTCCACGGCGCGGTTTACGCAGCCGTGCACCTGGCGGGTGGCGTACACCGTGGCGCGGTCGCTCCGCGCCGCCATGCCCTGGGCGCGGGTGCCCGGGAGCTGCCGCTCGCGCATCGCGGCGAGGGCCACGAAGTTCGCAGCCGACCCGCCGCTCATCAGGAGGCCGCCGGCGTCGGAGCCGTACCCGACGAGCTCGGCGAGCCAGCGCAGCACCGTGAGCTCGAGGTGCGTGGCGATCTGTGCGCTCCCGGCGCAGTTGCTGTTCATAGTAGTGGCCAGCAGCTCGCTGGCCATCCCGACCGGATGGGCCGATCCCCGCACGAAGCCCCACCAGCGTGGGTGTCCGATCCGTACGGCAGGATGTCTCGCTCGATCTCGCTGAGGATCTCCTCGGTGGGCGTACTCGTCTGGGGCAGTGGCGCGTTCAGCAGGCGATCGGCGACGTCGTCCGGCGGACGGCGGAACGCCTCGCGCTCGGGCAGCTCGCGCAGGTAGGTGGTCGCCATCTCGCTCACGCGCTCGAGCGTGCGCTTGAACGTGTGCGGCGAATGATCGTGGTTCGCGCCGGGAGGGGGCCCACTGGCGGCCATGCTACTCGAGGTGCTTCTCCAGGAAGGCGTGGAACGTGTCGCGGTACATCGCTCCGCCGACGGTGTAGGTCTCGTTGTGGCCGGAGCCGTTGAGCGG
>JBDGXT010000179.1:0-4972 GCA_039584455.1 Gemmatimonadota bacterium | reverse complement strand
GTCACCCCGCGCGCCACCATCTCGTGCACGATGAGCCAGAGGTCGCGGCGGGAGATGGGATCGACCCCGAAGGTGGGCTCGTCGAGCAGCATGATCCCGGGCTCGTGGATGAGGGCGCAGCAGAGCCCCAGCTTCTGCTTCATACCTCCCGAGAGCTGGCTGGCCAGGCGCGACTCGAACGGGCCGAGCCCCGAGAAGCGATACAGGCGGTCGCGCCGCGCCGCACGCTCCTCACGCGGGACCAGGAAGAGGTCGGCGTAGAAGTCCAGGTTCTCCCGCACGGTGAGGTCGGTGTAGAGCCCAAAGCGCTGCGACATGTACGCGATGTGGTGTTTCACGCCCTCGGGGTCGCGCGCTACGCTGATGCCGTTGATGTGGGCATCGCCGCCCGAGGGGGGGAGCACGCCGGCCAGGGTGCGCAGGGTCGTGGTTTTGCCCGCCCCGTCAGGCCCGACGATGCCGAACAGCTCGCCACGCGCGGCGTCGAAGCTCAGGTCGTCCACGGCCCGGACGTCGCCGAAGTGACGCGTCAGCCCCCGCAGGGATACGGCAGGGTCCACGGTGGGTTCAGCGCTGTGAAGTATCGAGACGTACGTCGGCCGGGAGCCCCGGCTTGAGGTCGTACGAGGGATCTCCGGTGACACGGACCTTCACCCTGTAGACCAGCTTCACGCGCTCTTCGGTGGTCTGCACGTTGCGGGGAGTGAACTCCGCCTCACTGGCGATGAATACCACGCCACCCGTGTAGGTCCGCTCGGGATACGCGTCAGGCCGAGGGCCAGCCGCCCTACCTGGTCCTCCCGCACGTAGATCCGGATCCAGCGATCGTCGGGGTTCCGCAGCGTGAGGACGGGGGCGCCGGCACCCACCGTCTCACCGGGCTCTCGGTGGCGCACGGTGACGATGCCGTCGAACGGCGCGCGCACGATGGCGTTTTCCAGGGTGGCGTCGATCTGCCCGATGGCGGCCCGCGCCTGCTCCACGACGGCGCGCTGGGCAGCGACCTGCTCCCGGCGAGGCCCCTGTTCCAAGATCGCCAGCTGCTCCGTCGCGCTCTCGTGATCCGCCTCCGCGAGCGTGAGCGCCGTGCGGGCGTTGTCGAGCTGTTGCTCGCTCACGGCCCCGCCTGCGAGCAGTCGCTCCGTGCGGTCGAACTCGCGGCGCGCATCCGCCAGCCGCTGCTCCGCTGCCCGCAGCGCCGCACGACCCTGGGCGACTTCCTGGGTGCGGAAGCCGCGCTCCAACTCCAGCAGGCGCGCCCGTGCCGTGCCGAGCTGCGCTTCGGCCTGACGCTTGCGGGCACTCAGCTCGGTACGGTCGAGCCAGGCCAGCTCCGCTCGCTCGGAGACGTGGTCGCCCTCGTGCGCCGCGATACTGTCGATGCGGCCGGGCATCTGGAATCCCAGATCGGCCTCGGTGGTCTCGACCGTTCCGGAGGCGGTCACGGTGTCGTCGTCGCCCGACGACCTCCAGATCAGGACGCTCGTCACGACCAGCATGACGATCACGACGGCGGCGATGCCGATGCGCTGTTGCTTCTTCATGGGGTGATCTCCAGCATGTCGCTGATCCACTGTGGGGAGAGCACGCCGGTGATGCTGGCGAGCTCGACGTGAGCCGCGATCTCCGCGTGCCGCGCGCGCACCAACGAGGCGCTGGCCCGGCGCAACTCGGCTTCGGCTCCCAGGTAGTCGGTCTGCGTCCCGGTGCCTTCCTGGAGGGAGAGCTGCTCGATGCGCGCGACCTCGGCGAGGTGTTCGACGGCGGTGCCGACCGCCTCCACCTGCGCGCGCCACTCCAGCACGGCACCGATCGTGCGATCCACGGCCTCCTCGCCGCGCAGCTGTGTGAGACGGTACTGCTCTCGAGCGTATTGGGCGCGGGCGGAGGCGGTCGAGACGGCGCGGGATCGGGCGCCGCCGGTGAACAGCGGATAGGAGAGCCGCACCCCGACCAGCCATTCGCCCTGCACGTCGAATGAGGGGCTGGTGAACAGCAGGTAGGACCCTGCGATGTCGAGCCGGGGCCACCACTGCGCCACGGCCTGTTTGCGGCTCGCGTCCGCCGCGTCCGTCATGCTGCGTGCCTCGGCAAGCAGCGGGTTGCCGACCCCGAACTGCTCGAGCAGGCGTTGCCGCTCGGGTACGAGCGAAGTGTCGGTGAGGCGCAACGGGGAGAGCCGTGCCGCGCGGGTGTCTTCGGGCGCAACCCCAAGCAAGCGGGCAAGGCGGCGCTCGGCGGTGTCCAGCTCCGTTGCCGTGGCGACCCGCTCGGCCTCGGCCTGCGCGATGGCGGCGTCCACCCGCAACAGCTGCACCCGGGTGGCTCGTCCCTCCGCCAGGAGGCGCTGCACCCGCTCTCGCTCGGCCTCGAGCGCCGCGAGGCTGTGTAACTGTGCCTGCAGCGTGCCGTGTGCCGAGAGCACGTTGAGGTAGGCGCGCGTCACGTCGGCGATGAGCGTCATCTCGCTGCCCTCGCGGCGCGCGACGGCCGCGCCCTCTTGCGCGCGGGCGCCGCCGATGCGGGCCGAGCGCGCGCCCCCCTCGAACAGGGTCCATCCGAGGTTGAGCGAGCCCTGCAGCAGCGTGCGGTCGAATTGGAAGGCTTCCTGGCTGAGCTCGTGGATCGGGAACACCAGCATCTGCTTCTGGTAGCGAAACACGCTTCCCTCGACCCCCAACTGCGGCCACCAACGGGCGGTCTGCACTCCGGCGAGGGCGGAGGCCTCCTCCTCGCCCGCGCGGGCGGCGAGCACG
Source organism: Gemmatimonadota bacterium (assembly GCA_039584455.1). Classification (GTDB taxonomy): domain Bacteria; phylum Gemmatimonadota; class Gemmatimonadetes; order Gemmatimonadales; family GWC2-71-9; genus WVYX01. The sequence continues at coordinate 2,216 of JBDGXT010000179.1, read as the reverse complement.
GAGGGGTGGTAGCCGAGCGCGGTCTGTACCGCGTCGTCCAGGGTGAAGGCGCCGGACTGCGTGGGCTGTTGCGCGTGGCTGCTCGATGTGGTCGTCAGGAGCCACGCCACTAGCACGACTACTCGTCGTCTGTTCATCGTCATCCTGCCGTTGTCACGCCTGTTCGGGATGCGGGGCCAGCGCGGCCCGCACGAAGTCGAGCACGCTGTCGACCAGGGCGGCCCGCATGCGGCGGTCCTGCTGGTCGAAGCCGATGGCCTCGCGCAGGAGGCGGCGCACCAGCGTGAGCCAGATCGGCTGGGCCACGATGCTGAGGGCCATGAGCCGGGGGTCGCCCCGCCTGATCGACCCGTCCAGCTGGCCCAAGGCGATGATCCCGGCGAGCAGCTGTAGGTTGCCCTCCAGCACCCGTCGGGCGCCCTCGGGGAAGGGGGTGGACGAGGCGAGGTGCTGCACCATGAGCGCGGGCAGCGCCGGGTGCTTCTGCAGATACGTGAAGAAGGCCTGGACGACGCGCTCGATCCGCTCGGTCGGGGTGCCGGGGCGCTGCGCCACCGCGGCCAGGTGATCCCGAAACGGCTCGATCACCGACCCGAGCACGGCGCCGTACAGCTCCTGCTTGGATCCGAAGTGGTAGGTCACGGCCCCCAGGTTGGCGCCGGCCTTCGTGGTGATGGCGCGGATGGAGGCGCCTCGGTAGCCGTGGGCCGCAAACAGCTCGCGGCCGGCGGCAACGAGCGCCTGACCGGTATCTGATTTGTCATTCATACGTTTGTATGATACTACTGTACGCCTTCACGTGCAAGTGAGACCCCTGCGGGGGGGGAGATCACCGCCGGGCTGGAGAAGGTGGGCTGGTGGGAGCTTCCTGCGACGGGTACGGAGGGGACCGGCAGCTACCGGGGTCGCTTCCTCCGGAGCCAGTTTTCGGGGTCCAGCGCAATCGGCTGGGTGCTTTCCGGGCCGGCGGCCTGCCGAATCTGGAAGCCGAGGTGGGGGCCGTGCTCCGAGCCGGCGCCGCCCGACCGGCCGATGACCTGGCCGCCCTCCACCCAGTCGCCGGGGCTCACCTCGAACCCCGAGAGCCGCAGGTAGAGCGTGTAGAACCCGCCGCCGTGCGCGAGCAGCACGGTGGGCCCGTAGGTTCCCATGAGGCCGGCGATCTCGACGGTGCCGGCGGCGACGGCATGGACCGGCGTACCGACGGGCGCAGCGATGCCGATGCCCTGGTAGCGGATCCGCGTGTTGTCGGGGCCTTCGGCGACCCCAAACTCGTAGACCACCTCCCCGTCCACCGGCCAATCGAGACCCCCCAAGTCGGCCTCGCCGATCGTGCCCTCGACCGGCGGGCCTCCCCGCGCCAGCGCCCGGCGACGCGCCGCCTCGAGCTCGGCGATCAGCTGGGTAACCTGCTCCTCGTCGTGGGCCAGCGAGTCGAGTCGGGTCGTCGCCGCTCGCTGGGAAGCCTCCGTCGCCTGCAGCGCACGCTGCCGCCGCCGCTCCAGCGAGACGAAGCGCTGCAGCTCGTTGCCGCGGTCGCCACGCCGGGCCGACAGCTCCGTGTGGAGGCTGATCAGGTGTTCGCGCTGCTCGGACACGCGATCCCTCAGCTCCTCCACCTGACCCACCAGGGCCCGGTCCTGGCGGGACACCAGGTAGAGGTACTTGTAGCGGCTCATCAGATCCCCGAAGCTCTCCGCCGCCAACAGCACCTCGAAGATCCAGAGTGTGCCGCGCTTGTAGATCTCTACGAGTCGCGTGTCGAGCACGGCCCGCCGCTCCGCCAGCGCATCCTGCGAGAGCATCACGTCCAGCGTCACCGTGTCGAGCTGCGCGTTCATGCCCGCGATCTGCCGGTCGAGCTCGTTCACGATGCGCGAGGTGACACCCTTCTGCTGCTCGATGTTCTGCAGCTCACCGGTGATGGAGTGCACGCGCGTGCGCAGTCGCGCCAGCTCGCTCTCCAGTCGCTCCCGCTCCTGCTTGATGCCCTCCAGCCGGTCCCGGTTATCGCGGATCTGCTCGTTGATGTTGGGTCGCTGGGCCGCCGCGGTGTGAACCGCGACCACCAGGAGGAGACTCGTGGCGATGAGGGAGCGGGTCGGCCTCATACCTGGGGCAGATGGCGGCTCACGCTGAAGGCGCTCGCCGCGAGCCCGAGCACGGTGCCGAAGAGCAGGAACAGGGCCGTCTGCTCGACGGAGAAGAATGCCGCG
>JBDGXT010000178.1:0-5498 GCA_039584455.1 Gemmatimonadota bacterium | reverse complement strand
GTCGCCGTGGTGGCGTTCCACGTGCCCACCAGATCCGCCACCGTGATGTCCTCGGGAGCGGTCGAGTCGCTGCATCCCGCGGCAACCACCGCGAGCAATACGAAGGCCGACAATCTACGTAGCGTCTTCATCACACCTCTCTCTTTCTCCTGTCGTAGCGTAAGCGGCTTGGCGTACCGCGCCCTCAATGCGCAACGGATCCAAGCCGGATCGGACGGCACTACAATGCCGCCCGTCGAAACCCTGCTCTGTAACTCAGATCACGAAAACCGAGCAACAATGTAAACGATTGCGGTTCCACCAAGTAGGGCCAAGCCGACCCAGGAGAGAACCAGCATGCGGCGGGTGGGCCGGTGCTGCGGCGCCACCTCGGCCGACGTCACGGCCTTGAGGTTGAGGTAGCCCAGCACTGGTGCGGTGAGGAACGAGACGATCGTCGCGAAATCCACCAGGGTCGTGAGGTTCCCCACGAAGAGGGCCAGCACGAGGAGCGTGAGCAGCGCGAGCGCCAGCAGGGCGAGCCAGTAGATCCTCCCTGCCGATGGCACGCCGCCCTGGTCCGTGTGCCCCGGCCGGAGATTCACGATGGTCCGCTCGATGGCCCGCGGAAAACCGTCCACCACGGTGATCGAGGTGGACAGCATCGTGGTGAGCACCGCCACCAGCACGACGGGACGCATCCACTCACCCAGGGTGGCGCTGTACAGGTGCACCAGTTGCGTCGAGAACACCGGACCCGCACCGCTGAATGCCGTTCCCGAGCCGAACATCACGCCTGCTCCCAGGATCAGAAAGCAGAACGCCAGCAACCCCGTACCCGCGTAGCCGATGCCGAAATCGAGGCGGGCGTCGGCCACGCTGGCCTTCGCGCCGGCGGTCCGGTTCTTCGCGAGCGTCCAGAGCGAACTCCACACCGAGATATCAATAGCCGATGGCATCCACCCCACGAGCGCGAGAATGAAGGCGAAAGACACCGCGCCGGCCTCGACACCGATCTCGGGAAGGAAGGCGAGGGTGGAGAGTTCGACCCCGCGCATGGCCACCGCCGCCGCGGCAATCGTCGACACGGCGAGCGCGGCCAGAATCACCTTCACCACCCGGTCCAGCAGGAGAAACTGCCCCATCCACAGGATCAGCGCACACAGCAGCAGGAGCACCGCCCCCATGGCGTACGTGGGCCAACTCAGCCCGAAGGCGTAGTTGAGCAGAAACCCCGTGAACAGGATGATCGCGGTTTGGATCACCACGGACGTCGAGAGCGTGATGAAGAAGTAGAGCCACAGCGCCCAGCGGCCGATGTGGCGGTACCCCTCCACCAGACTCATGCCGGTGGCGGCCGCGTAGCGCGGTCCGTACTCGAAGAACGGGTACTTCAGAATGAGCGCCAGGAGAATGACGCCGGCGAGGCCGAGACCGGCCATGGCGCCGGCCCGCGTGGACTGCACCAGGTGGGAGACCCCAATGGCGGCAGCGGCCCACATGAGCCCCGGGCCGAAGTGGGCCCGGAAGCTCACCACGCGGTCCTGGGATGGCCGACTCATGAGGCCGAAACGTTGCACCGACCGGGGCAAAACAAAAGCCCCGCGCCATACCTGACGCGAGGCCGTCCAACCGAACGAGCCGACCTATGCTGTTCCCGCTAGTGGTTCCTCTCCGAGTCCTCGAAGTCCGTTCCGCGCTCGAGGTGCAGTAGCTCGATGTCGCCGTCGAACGCATCGATCTCCATCTCCGCGCTGCCCTCTCCCAGCGTGAAGCTGAAGCGCCGGCCCCGGATGCGCTCCGGCAGCGTGATCTCGAAGTCGCCCGAGAACTCGCCGTCGTATGATGCCACCCTCACCCGAACACTCGAGTTCCGCGGGATCAACACGGTGACGTCGCCGTCGTGGGTGTTGAAGGTGTAGAGCCCCTGTGGTGCCAGCGTGCCGCCGAACCAGATGTCGCCGTCCACCGAGACCGCTTGGACGTTCGACGACTGCACGTTGCCGAGCTTGATGTCGCCGTCGGTGGTCTCCACCGAGATGTTCCCGGAAGAATTCTCCACGATGACGTCGCCGTCCATGGAGATCACCTGGATCTCGCCACCGGCGTCGTTCAGCGTGACGTCACCCTCCACGGCCCGGACAGTCACGCGGCCCCGGCCACCGATCACGTCCACGTCGCCCTCACCCACCTTAATCATCACCTGGCCTTCGGCGCCGTGCACCGTGACGTCGGTGAACGGTCCGCCCAGTTCGAGCGCCATCGACGCCGGCACGGTGACCTCATAATCCACGATCGAGGGATTGCGAGGCGTCACGTACTCGACGTGGACGTCATCGTCATGGACGTCCACGTCGAAGTCGTGGGCCCAGCGCCGCCACGATTGGGCCCGCACCAGGATGGCCCCGGAGCTCCGGTCCACGACGATTCCGTCGCGGCGAGAGTGGTCGGCACGGATCCGCACCTCGTTGCGCGACCAGGTGCGGATGATGATCTCGCCCGAGAAGTTGCTCACGGAGAGACGCTCGTTCGGATCGACCGCAAACGTCGTGTCCGTATCCTGTACCGGCGCGAGCACCAGGAGTGCGCCAGTGAGTAGTAGTTGGGTCAGCATAGGTCGTACTCCTCGTCAGCTCTGCTGCGTGGCGGTCGCGAACGACGCGCTCCGCAACAGTGTCAGTTTCCGCTTCATCATTCCGGCGTAGTGGTCCGCCAGGTAGTCGCTGTTGGGATCCCCCGCCAGCGCCTCGCGGGCTTCCGCGATCGCGCGGTCGATCACCTCGAGCTTCTCCCGCAGCACGCGCACCGTGGCCGTGTCGAGGCCCTCGTCGTCTTCCAGTAGCGCCCTTTCCAGATCGGCGATGGCGCCGCCGTAGCGCTCGGCCGCCAGCACGGCTCCCTGCTGCGCGGGTCCGGCGGCGGGCGCGACCCGCGCGACCACCACTGGCTGCGCCTCGGGGGCCGTTGCCCGCGCCAGCCACCAACTCCCACTCGCCACCGCGGCGAGCAGAATGCCGGCCGCGAGGGTCTGGGGAATTCGGAAGGCCAGGCGCCGACGGCCGGCCCCGCTCTGCCGCCGCCGGATCTCCTCGGCGATACGCGGCCAGACGTCTACCCGGGGCGGCCGGCCCGGGAACGTGGTAGCCCACGACTGCACCCGCTCGAGCTGGGCGAGCGCCTTGCGGCACTCCTCGCAGCGCGCGAGGTGCGCGGTGAGCGCATCCCGCTGCTGGTCGTCCAGCTCGCCGTCCAGGTAGGCCGACAGGTGTTCGGTCCACTGATCACTCATCGTCCAGCCCCCTCATGCCTCGAAGTACCCGCGCAGTGCCATGCGCGCGTGGTGCAATTGCGATCGCGAGGTTCCGGGTGAGATCTCCAACATCTCCCCGATCTCGTGGTGCTTGTATCCCGCCATGTCGTGCAGCACGAACACCTCGCGCGCTCTCTCCGGTAGTCGATCCACCGCCGCTTCCACGTCCACCTTCAGTCCCGGCGTCATCGGCCCTCCCGAGGCGGTCGCGAGATCGAGCACCGATCCCGAATGCCGCTTGGCCCAGGTCTGCCGCTCCTGCCGCCGCCGCAGGATCACATTGGTCGCGAGCCGGTGCAGCCAGGTCGAGAAGGCCGCTTGCCCCTTGAACGTGTCCAGCTTCTCCCACACGCGGATGAAGATCTCCTGGAGCACGTCCTCGACATCGTCGTGGCCGAGCAACCACCGGGCCAGGGACGTCATCCGCCCGATGTGTCGCCGGTAAAGCCGCTCGAACGCCTGGCTGTCACCGCTGACGGCGAATTCCACGTCGATGGCGTCCTGGTCCGCTCGGGCCCGTTCGAGGTCGTTCGTCAGGGTTCCCACTCCGCTCCGGCCGTCTCGCTCCGACCTGTTTGATACAGTGAGCCCCGGGAATGCTGCCCCGGGGGCGGCTGCGCAACCGAGGCCCCCGAGTTCCGGGGACACAAATCACCGTCACTCAATAACTTACGAGCCTGCGCCGGATCGGCCAGATTCCCAAACGCCAGAAAGCGGACGGGCGGATGACCTTCATCCACTCGTCCGCTTCGTGGCCGAACAGGTCCCGGTTCAGCCGGGCAATGAAGTCGAGGCTGATCTCGGCCGGGCATACGGCGTGGCACTCGCCGTGATTGGTGCAGGTCCCGAAGCCCTCCTCGTCGTGCTGCGCGATCATCCGCAGCACCCGCTCGCGCTGCTCGGGCCGACCCTGGGGCAGCAATCCCAGCTGGCCCACCTTGGCCGAGACGAAGAGCATCGCCGAGGCGTTGGGACAGGCCGCTACGCAGGCCCCGCATCCGATGCACGCCGCCGCGTCCATGGCGAGGTCGGCGTTCTCCTTGCGGATGGGAATCGCGTTGGCATCGGGCGCTGCCCCGGTGCGCACCGATACGAACCCGCCGACCTGCATGATGCGATCGAACGCGCCGCGATCCACGACGAGGTCCTTGAGCACCGGGAACGCTCGGGCACGCCACGGCTCGATCCAGATCTCGTCGCCGTGTTTGAAGTGCCGCATGTGGAGCTGGCAAGTTGCCGCTCCGTGCTGCGGGCCGTGCGGCAGCCGGTTGATCACCACGCCGCACATGCCGCAAATCCCCTCGCGGCAGTCGCTGTCGAACGCGATCGGCTCCTCACCCGCCTCCGTGAGGCGCTCGTTCACGATGTCGAGCATCTCCAAGAAGGACGCGTGGTCGCTGATGTCCTTCGCCTCGTAGCGGACGAACTGTCCTGCGTCGCTCGGGCTGGCCTGACGCCAGACGTGTAACATGAGGTCCATTACTTGTAGCTCCGCTGAGACAGGGGGACATACTCGAAGTCGAGTGGCTCCTTGTGCAGCCGGTGCTCCGAATCCAGTCCCGTCCACTCCCACGCGGCCACGTGCGTGAACTGCTCGTCGTTCCGCTTGGCTTCACCCTCTTCAGTCTGGGATTCCTCCCGGAAGTGGCCGCCGCACGATTCCTCGCGGTACAGAGCGTCGCGACACATCAGCTCCGCCAGCTCCATGAAGTCGGCGACTCGGGCCGCCTTCTCCAGCGACTGATTGAAATCCTCGCCGCTGCCCGGCACGCGCACCTCCTTCCAGAACCGCTCACGCAGCACCGGGATGTCCTTCAGCGCACGCTGGAGCCCCTGGCGGTTGCGGGCCATGCCGCAGTTGTCCCACACGATCTTGCCTAGCGCGGTCCGGCCCATGACCTCGCGCTCGACGTCGCCGAAGGCCGCGTGCTCGGGATCGGTCTTGGCCGGTCCCACGCGGGCCAGGTAGTCCGCGACGGTATAGGGAATCACGAAATACCCGTCCGCCAGACCCTGCATCAGCGCACTCGCCCCCAGACGGTTCGCGCCGTGGTCGGAGAAGTTCGCCTCGCCCAGCACGAACAGCCCGGGAACGGTGCTCTCCAAATTGTAGTCCACCCAGAGCCCGCCCATCGTGTAATGGGGGGCCGGGTAGATGCGCATGGGGACCTGGTAGGGGTCCTCGCCGGTGATCCGCTCGTACATCTCG
>JBDGXT010000014.1:0-23340 GCA_039584455.1 Gemmatimonadota bacterium | reverse complement strand
GGATGCCGGCCTCGATCTTGGCGCGGTCACCCACCACCACCCAGACGAGCTTGTCGGGGGCGAGGACCATGTCGGCCGCGGCGTTGATGTCGGCGAGCGTGAGGGCCCGCACTTCGGTCGGGTAGGTCTCGAAGTGCTCGTCGGGCAGCCCGTATCGCACGATGTCCGTGATCGAGCCCGCCACCTCCACGTTCGTCTCCCACGAACCGGGCAGCGTGTGAGCGTCCGCGTGTTCTTGGCGAACGCCAGCTCCTCGGCCGTGGCGCGCCGCGGGCCCTGGATGTCGCTCATCTCCTTGTGGATCTCGTACATCGCCTCCTTCGTCTTGTCGCTCTGCACAGGGGCATAGACGAAGAATGGGCGCTGCCCCTGGGCGGGCCAGAATAGGGTCTGCGCCCCATAGGACCAGTGCTTGTCCTCGCGCAGGTTCATGTTGACCCGCGCGCTGAACTCTCCGCCGAACAGGCTATTCATGGTCTCGATGGCGATCTCGTCGGGATTGGCCGTCGGGGGTGCCACATGCCCAGCAATGATCAGCGACTGGATGGCGCCCGGGCGATCCATGATGTAGACGGCGGCGGAAGCCTGGTGCTCCACCTGGGCCAGGTTCTTCTGCGGCACCTCGCCGCTGCGCCAATTGCGGAACAGCCGCTCCAGCTTCGGTCGCACGTCGTTCATCGTGGTGGCGCCCACCACGATCAGCGTGGCGTTGTTGGGCTTGAACCACGTGTCGTGGAACCGCACCAGATCGTCGCGGGTCATCGTCTGAACCGTTGCCTCGAATCCTGAGCCGGTCCCGGGGTTGCCGTAGGCGTGTCCGTCGCCGTAGAGCAGCCGCGGCAGGGTGCGCAGCGCGATGCTGAACGGCCGGGCCTGCTCCTGGCGGATCTGGGCCAGGCGCATCTGCTTGAGACGCTGGAACTCGTTCTCGGGGAAGGACGGGTTCAGAATCACATCGGCGTAGACGTCCAGCGAGGCGTCCAGGTTCTCCGAGAGGGCCGACAGCGATAGGGTTGACAGGTCGAGGTTGGAGCCGCCGCCCAGCGTGGCACCCAGCATTTCCAGCTCCTCGCTGATCTCCAGTGCGGAGCGCCGGTCGGTTCCCTCGTCCATCATCGACAGAGCGAGACTCGCAGAGCCCGGGGTGCCGAACTGGTCGGCGGCGAAGCCGGCGTCCACCAGCAGGCGGAGGTACACCACCGGGACCGAGTGTCGCTCGGCCAGAATGACGTTCAGGCCATTCGACAGCGTTGTGCGCTGCATCGGTGGGAAGGTGGCCACGGGGGGATCGCCCGCGGCCGGGACGCCGGCCGAGCGGTCCACGTCGGAGGCGATCGTCGTGTACTCGGGGAAGGGGTGCACCTCGAGCTTGTAGATGCCGTCGGCGAGCCACTGCTGCGCCGCGTTACGAATGTCCTCGCGCGTGGCGCTCTGGATGGCCGCAAGCCACTCCTTGTAGGAGTCGGCGCTGCCGCCATACACCTCGCTCATAGCGAGGATGTCTGATGAGCCGCCGAATCCCCCGATCCGCTCGATGCCGCGGGCGGCCGTCGGACCCTCGGCGATGAGCCGGGCCAGCTCCTCGTCCATCGCGCGCTCAACCTGTGCCAAGTCCACGCCGGGCTGGGCCGTGCTCCACACGATGAGCTGGCTGCCGATCTCGCGCGTGTCATGGTAGGCGGAGACGGCCGTGGCGATCTGGTCGTCGTACACCAACCGCTTGTAGAAGCGCGAGTTCTTGCCGCTCGTGAGCAGGTCGCCGAGCAGCTCGATGTACGCCGCCTCGGCCGAGTTCATCTGTGGCGTGTTCCACACCATGTACATGCGGGCCTGCGGCACCCGGTCCTGCATCACCTGGCGGTGCGTGCCCGTGCGCTGCGCCACCCAAGCCTCATGCTTCGAAATGGGCGGGCCGCTCGGGATGTCGCCGAAGTAGCGCTCGACCTTGGCCTTGACCTGCTGCGGGTCGACGTCCCCGGCCACCACCAGCACTGCATTGGCGGCGCCGTAGTAGGTGCGGAACCACTCATGCACGTCCTCCAGGCTCGCGGCGGAGAGATCGTCCATCGAACCGATCACGCTCCACGAGTAGGGATGTCCGGCGGGATACGTGTTCTCGGCGATGGTGATCCAGACCTTGCCGTAGGGCTGGTTCTCACCCTGGCGCTTCTCGTTCTGCACCACGCCGCGCTGTTCGTCCAGCTTCTCCTGGTCGATCGCGCCGAGCAGGTGACCCATGCGGTCCGACTCCATCCACAGCGCCACGTCGAGCGCCGATGTGGGCACGTTCTGGAAGTAGTTGGTGCGGTCCTCGTTGGTGGTGCCGTTGAGGTCGGTGGCGCCGAGTGGCTCGAGCACCTGGAAGTAGTCCTCGTTGTGGTGCTCGGAACCGTTGAACATGAGGTGCTCGAACAGGTGGGCGAAGCCCGTGCGCCCGATCTTCTCGTTCTTCGAGCCCACATGGTACCACACGTTCACGGCCGCGATGGGGGCCTTGTGATCCTCGTGGATGATCAGCGTGAGCCCGTTGTCGAGCACATGCTTCTCGTACGCGATGTCGATCTCGGTCTGCGCGGCGGCCGGCGCGGCCCAGAGCACCAGGGCCGCCGCGGCCAGCAGTGTCCACACCGAGATCACAGCTGAGCCAAATCGTTTCATCGGGATTCTCCTGACAGGTAGTGGTGCACCTGTGAGCTAACCAGAGGGGCGGGAGGGTTCAAGGCGTCCGCTCGAATGGGCTTGATACCCAAGACGCGGGAGCGCGGTCCCAGGTTCCCGTCTGGTGCAACCATCTCACCGGCGGCGCTGTCTAACAGTTTGATCCCCAACGGAGTACTCCAATGTTGCAGAAGGTAACGTCGTACGCCGCTCTGGCTCTCACCGCATTCGCTCTCTCGGCAGGCACCGCGTCCGCCCAGCAGCTCGCCGAAGACCAGGACTGGTGTCGCGGCCGTGACTACGACCGCGATCACGACCGGTATTGCGAGGTCCGTGAGTTCACCCTCGGGGCCATGGATCGCGTCACCGTCGACGCCGCGCCCAATGGCGGCATCAAGGTCGAGGGTTGGGACCGCAACGAGATTCGTGTGCTCGCGCGCGTCTCCGGCCAGGCCGACGACATGGACGATGCCCGCGCCCTCGTGCAGGAGGTGGAGGTGCTCACCGGGCGCACGATCTCGTCCGACGGCCCGCGCACGGGGCGGCACGAATCGTGGTCGGTGAGCTTTCACATCTACGCCCCCCGTAGCTCTGATCTCTCGCTCGAGACCACCAACGGCGGGATCAGTATCGAGGATGTGGCCGGCGATATCGACTTCAACACGACCAACGGTGGTGTGCATTTGGTCGCAGTGGCAGGTGACGTGCAGGGCCGGACCACCAACGGCGGGCTCCACATCGATCTCGCCGGCTCCGAGTGGCAGGGCGCCGGCCTCGACGTGCGCACCACCAATGGTGGGGTCAAGCTCACCATCCCCGACGGCTACAACGCGCGGCTCGAGACCGGCACCACGAACGGCGGGATGCAGTTCGACTTCCCCGTGACGGTGCAGGGTCGCATCGACCGGCGGCTGTCCGTGGACCTGGGCAGCGGCGGCAGGCTGATCCGGGCTTTCACGACCAACGGTGGTGTGACGGTCAGGCGCGGCGAGTAGGGTAGCCGTTGCGGCGCTGCGGTGGCGCCACCTAGTAGAGGAATCAGAGGCGGACGAAACGGGACCCAGCGGTCCCGCGGCGTCCGCCTCGTGTCTTGCGATCTAGCGGCTCGTTCGGGCGACCTCCGCCTCGGCGGCAATGAACCCGAACGCGGCCCACTGCTCTCCGTCGAGGATGCGACGGAAGACGGTTTCGGCCTCGACCTGCCGTCCGTTGTACAGGTGCCAGTTGCCGACGCCGTACCCCACGGTGGCGTTGGCGAGGGGATCGTCTGAGCCGGGGTCCTCCAGGAGATCCTCGGGGCTGAGCTCTCCCTTGTACATCAACAGCAGGCGGTGGTAGCCCGTGTTCTCGATGATGTCCATCCCTGCGTGGATCGGCGCCAGCGCCGTCTCCGCCTCCTCGATCCGATCCAACCGTCGCAGCGTCATGTAGAGCCAGTGGCTGGTGGCGACGACCATGTCCTCGGTGGCCGATACCTCGAGGCACATGCGGTAGGACGTCGCCGCACGCTCGAAATCACCCTTGAGATAGTGGGCGAGCCCCAGGTGGTACCAGATGTTCGACTGCAACGTGCTGGTCGGAATGCCGCGCACGTTGGGAAGGCCGTCGGGTTCCACCTCGTCGGGCTGTCCAGCCGCCAGCTTGGCCGCGTAGGCCAGATCCTCGATGGCGGCATCGAGCTCGCGCACCGTGATGTGACGATGGCCGCGGTGGCGGTAGAGCCGCGCATCGGTGGGATGCAGTCCTATGCCTGCCGTGTAGACCTCGATTGCTTCGCGGTAGCGACCTAGATAAGCCAGGCGTCGTCCGAGCCAGATGATCGAGTCCACGTCCTCGGGTGTGGCCTCGTAGGCGCGCCGCGCCTGCGCGAGGCGCGCCTCGCGCTCCTGCCGCACCTCGAGCGCAAGCGCGGGGGGTGATACGGTATCGCCCAACAGGGTTACGGTCTCGGCCCCCGCTGGGAGCACGGGAAGCTCGCGCGCATCGCGCTCGCCGCACGCCCACATGAGCGCCGTGGTGCCGAGCATCACCAGGACGCGATGCATCATGGCTCCTCCACCAGGATCTGCTTCGTGGTTACCGTCTGCTCCCCGGAGGCCAGTACCGCCTCGAGCCGGAGAGTGTAGCGTCCGTCCTGCTCCTGGGGAAGCTGGAGCGAGACCGAGCGCCCCACCCCACGCTGCGTGACCCCCGGTGCGTCGGTCCACTGCAGGCGGATCGTGGGGCTGTCCCCTCCGGCGAGGCCGAGGAACTCCACCGCCTTGCGGAAGAAGCTCTTCCCTTGCTTGACGACTGTCAGCGAGACGACGCCCGACGCGCCAGACGGGATCCCGTACACCTCCCAGTAGACGTCGATGATCTCACCGGGTGCGAACGTGGCACTGGGGCGGGCCAGTAGCGCAGCCTCCTCCAGAGTGTCGGGGAGCGAGTCGGCGTCGACGAGAAGGAGGTCGGATAGACGGAGACTGCCGTCATCCGGTTCCCTCGCGAGCCAGTACCGGTCCCGGGCGGCGACGCTGTCGGCGCGGTAGAGCGCCTCCACACTCAGCAGAGAGCTGGTGTGCGGCGTGCGACCCAGCAAACGTGCCGCTTCGCCGCGCTCCCGCGCCTGCACGACGAGGGGTGTGGCGTGTTCGTCACTCGCCAATACCAGTGCAACGTCGATGCTGCTGTCTGCCACGGCTGACGAGTCGGTCGATGCGCGCACCTCCCGCAGCTCCTGTACGTCGAACGCCGCCACCACCAGCACGGAATCCCCTCGGCGGAATACCGCCACCTGTGGAGCCAGGCGTCCGAACTCGCGCGCGTAGCGCGGCGCGTATCGGGTGCGAGGGCGGTCGGGCTCGAGCTCCCACTCCCCCGACATGATGCCGGACGCGTCGTTAACGTACTCCCGCGGCGGAATGAAGTGCTTGCTCCCCGGTGCGTGGTGCCCCGTAACCTCCGGGCGCATGTTCAGCGAGCTCCTCCCGAAGCGCACCTGCTCCCACGCCACCGTCCACCCGTACCGCATCGTGAGCTCGCGGTTGTCCCCTCCCCAGGGGATCCCGTACGCGTTGTCGGCATCTTGCATGATGTGGACCACTGCGATCCGGGCGAGGTGCTCGGTGCGTCGCTCGTTTCCGGGCACGAGGTACAGCGGATCGGCGAGCCACCAGATGCGGTGGTTGGCGACGAGGCGATCGGCGCACGACGCGTCGCGGTACGACGGCTCGAGGTCGCCGTCCAGCAGCTTCGTGAGGTCGCTCCAGCTGCAGCGGGATTCCTCTGGGCTCTCGGCCAGCGCCGCGCCGAACACCGAGTCGGCTGCGGCGAAGTCCCCGGCGGCATGGAGCACGAATCCCTCGAGGAGGCCGCACCACCACGGTGCGGCCCCGCAGCGGTGCACGACCTCCAGGGCGTCCTCCCAGCGCTCGACTTCGACCAGGTAGCGGATGCGCTGGCCCGTGATCCACTCGTCGGACGGAAGCAGGACCGCTGCCGCGTCCAACTCGCCCAGGAGCCGGTCGCGCGCCTGCGTGACGCGGGGATCCTCCGGTTCGGGCTCCCACGGCGGATCCTCGTCGTGCCAGAAGCAGAAGCGTCCGACTCGCTCATCACACGAGTTGCCCACACTGCCGGGCGTGGACGGCAGATGCTGCCGCCGCACGCGCTCGAAGCGACGCTGAGCCGACCGCGCGTCGTCCAGCACGTCCTGCGAATCGGGACGCTGCTGCTGCCCCACGGCGATGTCGCCGGGACTCGCGAGCTGCACCACCGCGACACCAAGTAGTGCGACGAGCCGCCTCATGCGCGAAGTCTACCGCGCGCCTGGGGTGACAGCTAGCTTTGCCCTCCATGCAGAAGCTCATCGAAGCCTGGTCGGGCGAGTCGGTGGTCGCGCGGTACGACCAAGCTGCCCAGACGTGGATCTTCATCGCCATTCACGACACGACGCTCGGCGCCGCCATGGGTGGCTGTCGCATGAAGGTGTACGGTGGTCCCGAGGAGGCGCTGCACGATGCCATGCGCCTGGCCGAGGGCATGACGTACAAGTGGGCCACGATTGGGTTCGACCTCGGTGGGGGAAAGAGCGTTCTGGCGGTGCCGCGGCGCCTGGAGGGCCGCGAGCGGGAAGCCCTGTTCCGCCGCTTCGGGCGGCTCATCGACTCGCTCAAGGGGGCGTACGCCTGCGGCCCCGATCTCGGAACGACGCCCGAGGACATGGCGGTGATCGCGCGGGAGACCCGCTACGTGCACGGTGGCACCCGGCAGGGAGAGACGGCCGATCCCGGACCGTACACCGCGCTCGGCGTGTGGGCGGGGATGCGCTCCGCGGTGCGACAGGTGTTTGGCGAGGGCCAGCTCGTGGGTCGCTCTGTATTGATCGAGGGCGTCGGCGACGTGGGAGTCCCTCTTGCGCGGCTGCTGCAGGAGTCGGGAGCCCGCATACTTGTGAGCGACATCGATGGCGAGCGCGCCGCGGCCGTGGCGGCCGAGGTCGGCGGCGAGGTCGTGGCCGCCGAGCGGGTCTGTGAGACGGCCTGTGACGTGTACGCGCCCTGTGCAGTGGGGGCCACACTCAACGCCGAGACAGTGGCCCTGCTGCAGTGCCGGATCGTGGCCGGCTCCGCCAACAACCAACTGGCCGAGCCGGAGGACGCGGAGCGCCTGCATGCGCGCGGGAT
Source organism: Gemmatimonadota bacterium (assembly GCA_039584455.1). Classification (GTDB taxonomy): domain Bacteria; phylum Gemmatimonadota; class Gemmatimonadetes; order Gemmatimonadales; family GWC2-71-9; genus WVYX01. Next base: position 16,015 of record JBDGXT010000014.1, on the reverse strand, counting down.
TCTCTACGCGCCGGATTACGTGATCAATGCCGGTGGGGCGACCGCCCTCCCGCTGCTGGGGCGTGGCGAGCATACGGAAGACGAGATCTGTGAGCGCGTTCTGGGGTTCGAGCGGGCACTGGACGAGATCTTCACCGAGGCGTCGGAGCGCGACGAGTCGCCGCTACACGCCGCCGTGCGGAGAGTGGAGCGGGTGCTCGAGGCCCGTCGCAAGGAGCGCTGGCCGGACGGGTGACCCGCGGTCGCTGGTACCGACCGGAGCAGAAAACCCCGGGCCGTGCGGCCCGGGGTTTCGCGTCGATTGATGGCCCTCGCGGTACGCGGCTAGAAGCCCGGCAGGAAGGTGAACTGGAAGTGTCCACCCTTCGGCCGGTTGTACGGGTAGACGTAGTGCACCCCGAGCACCAGGAAGCCGAAGAAGTTCATGCGGAGGCCACCGCCAACGCTGAAGACAGGTCGGCTCTCCCCGCCATCCCACCAGGCCCGATCGTCGAAGCCCGGGGTCAGGCCGAGCAGGTCCTGCCCGTACCATGCGAGCCCGGCGTCGCCGAAGATGTATGCCTCGATCGGGAGGAATCCGAACAGGCCGCTTCCCACGCCCAGCACGCCGAGCGGTGGGAAGCGCAACTCCAGGTTGGCCAGCATCATCTTCGAGCCGAACAGATTGTTGTACGCGCCGCAGGTGGCGATTCCCTCGCTCTCGACGAGGCCGCCTTCCGCGGCACACCTGCCGAAGTCGAACGAGCTGAACTCGTACCCCCGCACGATGCCGTCGTACCCCAGGTACAACGGGGCGAGGGTCAACGTGTCGGCGTCCGGACCATAGCGCCCGTTGTGGAGGAAGCGGAACGCGACCGTGAACGGCCGGACCGGCATGAGATACTTGCGGTAATCCACCACCCCCGAGACGTAGTCGAGGTCGTTGTACGTTCCCCCGAATTCCAGCCGGTAGCGTTGGCCCAGCATCGGGCTGGTGATCCCGAACAGTGAGTTGTCGTACACCAGGGCGAGGCTCGCCTGGAACAGGTTCAGGTCGTTGGGAGCGGGGAGGTCGCTTTCCCGCTCGTCGATCTGGACGAGTGAGAACGGATCGAACCACCGGTCCTTCGCCTCGATGCCGTAGCCGATGTTGAGGAAACGACCGTTGAGCTCGACCCGCTGGACGCGGTTGAGTGGGTACGCCGCCACGGCGCCGACCTGGCGGAACGTCTGCCGTTGGATGACGGTCCGCTCGATGAGCGCCCCAGTCGCGCTGTCCTCGAACAGGAACGCCTGGCCGGTGATGTACGGGGTCTGTTGCAGGTTGACGCCCCAGTTCAGACGCTTGTTCATGTTCGAGTATCCGATGAGCCCACCGACGTCGCGGAAGCTACCCCGGATCTCGATGGCGGTGGCTAGATTGTGGCCGCCCAGCATGTCGCTGAAGAAGAAGGACGCGCCGCCGGCAATGTATGTCCCGAACCGATCGGCCCCGACGGCCAGTGACGGCTGGCCGATGTAGTCGAGCGCGAACCTCGGCTTGTAATCGGCCATCTCGAAGCTCTCGCGGTCCCTTGGCAGCCCGTAGAACGCATTGGCGAGCAAGCTCGGCACGTCGTCGGTGAGGCGGTCCGCGGGTGGCAGTGCGGCCGGGTCGATGGCGAAGTCGGCGTAGACGGGACCACCCACGAGTACGTCGGGGTCCTCCAGCAGGTATATCGAGTTGGCGTCCTCCTCGTACACCGTGATGGCCAGGTCGCCGGTCTCCGCCGCCACGCTAATGGCCGGGCTGATGCCGGCGATACCGCTCACCCCCGTGAACATGTTGGTCACCTGGAACAGCTCGTTGGTGGCCAGGTCCGTGCGGTAGACGTTGGGGATCCCGTTGTGGTCGGAAACGAAGTACAGACTGCTCGCGTCCGGCGTCCACTGGGGATTGATGTGCTTCCCCTCGGGGAAGGCGACCACCGGCCGAATGGCCATGGTTCTTGGATCCATCAGGGCCAGTCGGTAGTTGCCATACATCAAGCTCGAGACGCCGGTGCCGAACCGGTCGGTGACGAACGCGATCTGACTCCCGTCGGGCGACCACGCGGGCTGCAGGTCACCATAGACGTCGTTGGTGAGGCGCAGGAGCTGATCTTCCTCCAGGTCATACATGAACAGGTCGGAGAAGCCACCGATCAGCGCCGAAAATGCGATGTACCGTCCGTCCGGCGACCAGGTCGGAGTGTAGATCTCCCCCAACTCCTTGAACTTCACTTCCTTCAGCTTGTCGCCGGACTCGGGCTCGATGATCGTGAGGACCGGGCGACCCTTGGCCACCGCCCCGAAGGCGAACCGCTGCCCCTCATAGTCCCATGCGCCCGACGTATAGATGAACTGCAGGCTCTCGAAGTGCGGGTTGACGTCGTTCCTGGTGATCTTGCGGATGATCTGGCCGGTGAACGCGTCCGCGAGGAAGATGTCGATGGAGAACAGGTCGCGCTCCGAGATGAACACGACGCGGCTCCCGTCCGGCGAGAGCGCGGGCCCCACGTTGAGGCGGCCTCCCGAGGAGAAGGGCGTGATGACCGGTCGCCCGTAGTCGCCCGCACGCCCCGTGACGTCCTCCAACGGCTCGTAGTACGAGCGCATCGCCTGGTGCCACCCGAAGACCACCGAATCGGGTGCCATCCTCAGCACGCGCGCAAAGGCCATGGGAGCGCCGCCGGCGGTCCGTGAAGCCTTCAGGATCCGGCCTACCGCGTCGTCGCCCCACCGCCCCGCGATGTAGGACCAAAGCGCCTGTCCGTAGCGGTATGGGAAGATCCGGGGATCGCTCAGCCGTTGCAGGTCGGGCAGGGGAGCCCGCACGGCGTCGCGCATCCACATGGCCGTGTTGGCATCCCGCGGCCCCACCGAGAGGTATTCGGCCATGCCCTCGGTGAACCACAGGGGGTACCGCATGATGCTGGGCACGCCGGCCTTGGCGATGCCACCACCTTCGCCAGTGATGTCGAACTGGAACGCGTGCACCAGCTCGTGGCCCAGCACGTGGTCGGTCTCGGCCAGGGGCCCCGAGAAGGGGAGCACGATGCGTCGCTTCAGGATCTCGGTAACACCTCCGGTGGCCTCGCTGATGTCACCCTGCAGGGTATTGGTCTGCCGGAAGTGGGGGCCGCTGGCGTACATGATCAGGGCCTGGCGGCCCGAGAGGTCGTGGTTCAGCAGACGGGAGAGCCGCGCGTACCAGCGCTCGGCCATGAGGGCCGCGTACTCGATCGCGACGTCGATTTCCTCGTAGTAGTAGATGTCGAAATGTTCGGTCTTGAGAACCTCGAAGTCGAGATTCTCGTACTGGACCTTGTTGCGGCCGAAGTACTGCGCCTCGGCCGCGGGTGCGAAGCCGAAAAGGCCCGCTCCCACGAGCGAGATGCTTGCTGCCGTCAACAGAACACGTCTCAAGCTCATCGAATCCCCACAGAGGCTCTACCAGTCATATAGAACATACGAGAAAGGCAAATGTTCCGCCTGGTGGTTGGCTGCGGTGGCCGCTCAGGTGTAGAGTAGGGTGAATAGCGTCCCACGAGGGAACCCCGCTCATGGCACCCGGGAAATCCCCCACTCCTGCAGCCCTCGCCACGCACGCCCGAAGCCGGCTGCGCGCCATGGCCGATCCGGAATCCGCCCGCGGATCCCGAACCTACTTCAAGAAGGATGACGACGTTGCCCTGCTGGGTGTTAAGACGACCCCGGGCCGCGCCCTGGCGCGGGAGCTGTACCAGCGGGTTGCCCCGACGTGGCAGGTAGCCGACGCGGTCGTCTTCGCCGACCTGATGGTGCGGGACCGCTACCTCGAGGCCAAGGGCCTGGGCCTGACCGTGTTGAACCGCTACCGCGCCGCCTATCCCAGGTCGCTCCTCGCCACGGCACGGAAGTGGTTGACAGATGGGCACTTATGCAACTGGGCAGCGGTCGACGCCGTGGCTCCCCTGGTGCTCACGCCGCTGGTACTCCGTCACCCGCAGCTCGAGCCACGGCTGATCCGCTGGGGCAAGGCGCGCAACCAGTGGCTGCGCCGCGCCGCCGTCGTCACCTTCGTGCCCCTGGCACGCAAGGGAGAGCGACTGAACCAGGCTTACGCTCTGGTGGCTGGTCTCCTGTCCGACCGGGAGGACCTCATGCACAAGGCGTGCGGCTGGCTGCTGCGGGAGGCCGGGAAGACCGACATGCCCCGACTCGAGCGCTTCCTGCTGCGGCACGGCGGGGCGATTCCCCGGACCACGGTGCGCTACGCCATCGAGCGCTTCCCGCCGCGCCGGCGCAAGCAGCTGCTCGTGAAGACGAGAGGGTAGGGCCGGCCCGGCCTGTTTGAGGGGGCCGACCCTCCAAGCGCGGTCCTCTACTGTTCGATGCCCTCCAGGTCCAGCAGGAACGCATAGATGAACGCGGTCTCGTGCATGCGCCGGTACCGACCCGACGCGCCGCCGTGCCCCGCCTCCATGTTGGTCTTGAGGATGAGCCGGTTGTCGTCGGTCTTCACCGCCCGCAGCTTGGCCACCCACTTGGCCGGCTCCCAATACTGCACTTGGGAGTCGTGCAGTCCCGTGGTGACCAGCAGGTTAGGGTAGTCCTTGGCCTCGACCTGGTCGTATGGCGAGTAGGAGAGCATGTACTCGTAGTACACCTTCTCGTTGGGGTCGCCCCACTCGTCATACTCCGAGGTAGTGAGGGGGATACTCTCGTCGAGCATGGTGGTGACCACGTCCACCCACGGCACGCGCGCGACCACCCCGTTGAACAGGTCGGGGCGCATGTTCGCGATCGCGCCCATCAACAGCCCGCCGGCGCTGCCGCCCTGCGCGTACAGGTGGTCCGGTGACGTGAACCCGGTCTCTGCCAGGTGCTCGGCGCACGCAATGAAGTCGGTGAAGGTGTTCTTCTTGTGGAGCAGCTTACCATCCTCGTACCACCAGCGCCCCATTTCCATCCCGCCCCGTACGTGGGCGATGGCGTACACGAAGCCGCGGTCCAGCAGGCTGAGCCGTGAGGAGCTAAACGTGGCGCTCATGCTGGAACCGTAGGAGCCGTAGGCGTAGAGCAGCAGCGGGCTCTCACCGTTGCGCTCCAGTCCCTTGCGGTAGACCAGCGATATGGGGACCCGTACCCCGTCGTCCGCCGTCGCCCAGAGCCGTTCCGTCACGTAGTCGCCTGGATCGAAGCCTCCCAACACCTCGTCGCGCTTGAGCAGCTCGCGCTCGCGGGAGTCCATCTGGTAGTCGTACACCGACCTGGGTGTCGTCATCGACATGTAGTTGTAGCGCAGGGTCTTCGTGTCGAAGTCGTAGTTCGTCCCGATCCCCGTCCAGTACGTGGGCTCGCCGAAGTCGAGGTAATGTTCGCCCTCCCCCTCCCACGGCAGGACGCGAATCTGCGGCAGCCCGTCCTTACGCTCGGAGACCACGAGGTAATCCGCGAAGATCTCGAAGCTGCCCAGCAGCACGTCCTCGCGGTGTGGAATGACTTCTTCCCACGCGGCCCGGCGCGTGTCGCCGACCAGCGTGCGCATGAGGCGGAAGTTCTCGGCGCCGTCATTGGTGCGGACGTAGAAGTGACCCTTGTAGTGGTCGATGCTGTGCTCGTGGTTCTCCTGCCGCGGCAGGAACACGGCGAACTCACCTGTCGGATCGTTGGCGTCGAGGTAGCGGTGCTCGTCGCTCAGCGTCTGCGAGGACCGGATGACGACGTAGGCCTTGGACTTGGTGCGGTAGACGTAGCTGCTGAACTCCTCGTCCGGCTCCTCGTACACCAGCACGTCCTCGGTCGCATCCGTTCCCAACGTGTGCCGATAGATCTGGTACCAGCGCAGCGTCTCAGGGTCCTGCCTAGTGTAGAACACCGTCTCATTGTCGTTCGCCCACGCGACGTTGCTCGTGACGTTCGGGATGACGTCGTCGAGGAGCTCACCCGTTGCCAAGTTCTTGAAGCCGATGGTGTAGAACCGGCGGCCCACCGTGTCAGCGGCGAACGCCATGATGTTCTGGTCGTAGCTCACGCCTCGCGGGCCACCGGAGAAGAATCCGTGCCCCTCCGCCAGCTCGTTGGCGTCGAGCATGATCTCCTCCGGCGCGTCCATGCTGCCGCGCCGGCGGGCGTAGATCGGGTACTCGCGCCCCTCTTCCCACCGGGTGTAGTACCAGTAATCGTCGAGCATGTAGGGGACCGACTCGTCGGTCTCCTTGACGCGGCCCTTGATCTCCTCGAACAGCGCCTCCTGGAACGCCTCGGTGTGCGCCATGATGGCGTCCGTGTACGCGTTCTCCGCTTCGAGGTAGGCGATCACCTCGGGATTCTCCCGCTCGCGCAGCCAGAAATAGTCGTCGATCCGCACGTGTCCGTGGGTGACCAGCTCCTGCGGTGCCACCTCGGCGACCGGGGGCGTGGGCTCCTGTGGGGTCTGTGCGGTGAGCGCTGCAGGACTCGCTGCGATGGTCATGCCGGTGGCCAGTAGAGTCGTCAGGGCGAGCCGCATCTTCACCTCCTCCTCGATCGTCGTCCGCGGCGTGGGGCTTGTGCCCTCCCGCGCCGCTCGGCTATGCATTCGTGCCCTCGCCGGGCGGGCAGCCCGCCCAAGCGAGGCCTCAAAGATGGTCAAAGCGAACTGACAGTTGAAGGGTGGGGACAGTGCGAGAGTCCAACAGAGGTCGATGGCTCGGTGTGGTGCTCTGGGTCGTGGCGGTGGTCCTGATGCTGGGATCGGCGGTGTACCAGCGACTCACGGGACCGACGCACCCGCTGCGCGGCGCGTTTGCCGTGGCCGGTGAGAGCTACCGTTACCGCCTGCCGCGCAGCGGCGTGACCACGGAGGGCACGCGCGTGGCGATTCCCAACCCCGGGCGGGACGTCTCTGGTGGTCTGATCTACCGGCGGTATCCTACGACCGAGGAGTACACGACGGTGCCGCTCACCGTCGAGGACGGGGAGCTCGCTGCGCCGCTCCCGGTGCAGCCGGCAGCCGGAAAGCTGGAGTACTACCTCGTACTGGATACTCCGGACGGCGGTCGCTGGATTCCGGGACGCGACGAGACCGTGGTGATGCGGTACCGCGCTCCGGTGCCGGCGGCCGTACTGATCCCGCACGTGCTCTTCATGTTCATCGCCGTGCTGGTGGGGATCCGTGTGGGCCTGGCCGCGCTGTTCGATCCACCGGGGATGCGCCGACTCGCCTGGGTGACGCTCGGGACCATGACGATCGGCGGCCTGATTCTGGGGCCGATCGTGCAGGAGTATGCGTTCGGTGCGTTGTGGACGGGCTTTCCGTTCGGCTATGACCTCACCGACAACAAGACCCTGATCATGTGGCTGGTGTGGGTGGTTGCGTGTGGGGTGCTGGGGTGGAAGACGACCCGGAACGTGTCGCTCGCCCGGGTCACGGTGCTGCTGGCCACAGTGGTGATGCTCGTAGTGTACCTCATTCCTCACAGCCTTCGCGGCAGCGAGCTGGACTACTCCCAGGTGGATCAGGGTATCGATCCGTCCGAGGCTGTCGAGACAGGCAACCCCTGACCGACCACGCACCTTCGGTGGCGGGTTTCCGGCCCGCCCGATGGCTTCCGGGCCCCCATGCGCAAACCGTGGGGGCCCGATTGCTGCGCTCCCGCCGACGCGTGCGGTTGGATCGGGAGCGCGTGGAGCTGCCCGACGGTGACTTCCTCGATCTGGACTGGGTAGCGCGCGCAGGGGGGGCCACCACCTCGAGTGCGGCGCCGCTCGTGCTGGTACTGCACGGCCTTGAGGGGTGTGCCGAATCCGGGTACGTGCTGGAGATGTACCGTGCGCTCGTGCGGGAGGGGTTGGCGCCGGTGGGGATGAATTTCCGTGCCTGCAGCGGCGAGCCCAACCGCCTGCCCCGTATGTACCACTCGGGGGAGACGGGCGATCTGTCGCACGTGCTGCACCTCCTCCGCCGCCGCTACCGGGAGCGACGGCTCGGTGTCGCCGGGTTTTCCCTCGGCGGCAACGTACTGTTGAAGTTCCTGGGCGAGCGCGCCGGGTTGGGCCAGCCGAACGGCACGCCGAGCGCGGCCGTCGCGATCTCGGTGCCGTTCGATTTGTCGGCCGGTGCCGAGTGGATCGAGCGTGGCTTCTCCCGTGTGTATCGCCGGTACCTGGTTCGGCGGCTGCACCGCAAGGTGCGGCGCAAGCTGGACCTGCTGCGACCGCACGTCGACGTGGACCGCGTCCTCAGCGCCCGTACGTTCCGCGAGTTCGACGACGTCGCCACCGCTCCGCTGCACGGCTTCGACGGTGCGGAGGACTACTACCGACGCTCCAGCTCGGCGCCATTCATCGGGGCGATCGCTGTTCCCACGCTGGTGATTCATGCTCTCGACGATCCCTTCGTGCCGCCCGAGGCGGTGCCCCGCGAGGCGCTGCAACGGAATCCCACGATCGAAGCCCGCATCAGCGAGCGCGGGGGGCACGTGGGCTTCGTGACGGGGCCGCCGTGGCGGCCGCGCTTCTGGGCCGAGCGCGAGGCGGCACGGTTTCTGGCCAGGCGACTCGGGTGAAGCCGTGGGGCAACCCATTAGATTCCCTACTCCCTGAATCACCATTACTCACGAGGAGACAACAGAATGGCCGTCACAAGCACTGCCACCGCCACCTGGAACGGTGTATTGAAGTCCGGCAACGGTACCTTCGAGGCCGCGTCGGGCACGTTCCAGGGTGACTACACCTTCGCCACTCGGTTCGAGGGAGCGCAGGGAACCAATCCCGAGGAGCTCATCGCGGCAGCTCACGCGGCCTGCCTCAGCATGGCGCTCTCGGCCGGGCTGGAGAAGGCCGGGACGCCGCCGACGCGCGTCACGACGAAAGCGTCGTGCACGATGGACATGGTGGATGGCGCCCCGAAGATCTCGAAGATGCTGCTCCCAAGGCGCTCCAGGGCAACGTGGCGTTCGAGCTGGACGCCGCGCTGGAGACGTGAGCTCGGCGCGCATTCCCCAGCGCATTCACCGGGGGGGGAACGAGGTCGTCATCACGTGGAGTGACGATCATGTGGGCACGTATGCGGCCCGCGATCTCCGCCTCGCGTGCCAGTGTGCTGGCTGCCGCGAGGAGATGACCGGTCGCCCCCTCCTCGAACCCGAGACCGTGCCGCAGGATGTCGAGGCCGTGTCCATCCAATTGGTGGGCAGCTACGCCATCCGCATCGACTGGAGTGACGGGCACGGGACCGGGATCTACACCTACGAGCAGCTGGCGGCGCTGTGTCCCTGCGAGGGGTGCCGCGGAGCAGGGACGTAGCGCAGTGGATCCCGTTTGTCACACGCTGGTGGGCGCCGCCGTCGCGGAGACCGGTCTCAAGAGGCGCACGGCGCTGGGAACCGCCACGCTGCTCATCGGGGCCAACCTACCCGATGTCGATATGCTCGCCTACTTCGCGAGCCCGGTGCACGCCCTCTGGCTGCGGCGCGGCGTGACCCACGGTGTGTTGGCGTTGGTAGTGCTTCCCTTCCTGCTCGCCGGCGTGATGATCTTGTGGGACCGACTCGTGCGACGACGCGGCGGACGCGTGCCACCCGACCCCGTGGTGCCGGGTCAGGTGGTGCTGCTGTCGCTGCTCGCCGTAGCGACCCACCCCCTCCTCGATTTCATGAACACCTACGGCATGCGGTGGCTGATGCCGTTCTCAGGGCGATGGTTCTACGCCGACACGCTGTTCATTGTGGACCCGTGGATCTGGGCTCTGCTCGCGGCGGGGATCTTCATCGCGCGACGACGGCGGAAGGACGGACCCGGCATGCGCGCGCACGGCGCCCCCGCACGATGGGCGCTGCTCGTGTTGGTCCTCTACATCGGTGCGATGGGCGTCTCCAATCTCGCGGCCCGCGGGGTCGTACGCCGCTCGCTCGCGGCGCTGGGACACGCCGAGCCGGTGCGACTGATGGCGGCGCCCATGCCGGCGAATCCACTGCGTCGCTGGGTGGTGATCGAGGACGAAGAGGTCTACCGCTTCGGTTCGTTCGACTGGCTGCGTCGACCGCGGTTCGTGCTGGACGACTTCGTGATCCAGCGCCACCCGTTGGGAATCGCGGTGGCGGCCACGCGCGGTCCCAACGCGCGCAAGTTCCTGAGTTGGGCGCGGTTCCCATACTTCGTGGCGGAGCGGCGCCGTGTCGGGCACGTGGTGCACATCGGCGACGCACGCTACACCATTGACCCGACGAACTCGTGGGCGGCCATTACGGTGCCCATGCAGTGAGATGCGGGTCCAACTCGAGCACGGCCGTGCAGCAAGCAAAGAGGGTCGGCGGATGAAGCATCCGCCGACCCTCGTGGTGTCGCTCTGATACCGACTAGCCCGCGACGACCCTCAGCTGGTTCCACGGTGCCGTCTGATTGCGGTTGTGCCGCTGCACCGCGTCGCGCGCGCTGCGCACGCCGCGCAGGACGCTCCGCACGAAGTCTGGCGGCACGTCCTCGCTGCCACCCGGAAGCGAGGTCGACGCCACGAAGTCGTTCAGATAGCAGCGCCGGTCAGATGGCGCGCCACCGGGGCGTGCCAACATCCGGTTGTGTGCGATCTCTACATCCAAGCGCACCGTGTCGCGGTAGCGGAACAGTCGGGCCACCACGTGGCCACGCCCGATGCCGTCGGGGAACATGATCGGGACCGCAAACCGGTAGCCTGCCTCATCGGACTCGCGAACCACTGCGGCGTCCGCGGAGATGGGCTGCAGCATGGCCTCTACCCCCGGGAGTAGCAACTCGATCGTTTCCTCGAGCTCCCGATAGATCAGGCCAAGACTGCTCTCAGTGCATCCAGTCATGCGGTCTCCAGGTTGCGAGCCTCGCGCTCGGTCACCTCGTTGGTGTCGTTACTCCCACGAACAGTAATTGCGAGAACCGTGCCAGAGTTCCTTCCGCGCCTTGTGCCCGGGGAACCCATTTCAATATAAGCAATTGGGGAATCTCCCCGATGTAGCTGATCGCACAAGGCACCCCACGTGTCTCCCGATGTGTCTCTCTTTTGGTACACGATGGAACATAACCTCGGTGTGACCTGGCTCACACGGTTGGCTACCGCAACGAGGTCAACAGTTTACGGGGGCAAACTCGCTGCCCTTCACTGCTGCAGGGCGGCGGCACGGAACAGTCCGTCTGCCGCCTGCAGCAGCTTCCCCCGGAGTCGTGGGGGAAGGTCCGGATGCTCCCTCAGGAATTCCCTCACCGTCCGCGCGGCACTGGGCGAGCTGTGCCCGTCGAGCGTCGCGTTGAGCCAGCGCAACGGGAAGAAGATGTCCCCCGTCCGCTGGATCTCCTCCAACAGGTCCAGGCTGGGACGGATATAGCGCTTGGCCGACGCCGCCCGCAGCGGGTGGTGCAGCGCCGAGACGGCGTTGAGCACCCAGGGCTCGTGTTCCCGGTTCTCCGCCTGCGTGAGCTGCTCGAACAGCGAGTCGCGCACCGCGGGGTCGTCCCGTAGTGCGGGCGTGATGAACGCGAACCGCGCGCGACGATCGGGATTCTCGATGCGCGCCAGCTGTTCCGCAAGGATCTCTTCGGAGTTCGGCACCCCACGCACCGCGAGGGCCTCGGCCAGCACGGTGAAGCGGCGTTCCGACATCGGGACGCCGGGGATCTCGAGGTCCTCACGCCAGATTGCTTCGAGCCGCGTCGTCGCCTCGGGTGTGAGCGCCGTGGCAACGAAGGCATCGAGGTACGTCGCCTTGAGACTGGTGCTGCGAGCCCGCTGGAGCTCTTCCCAGAGCAATCTCTCGAGCCGCGGTGCCAGGGACATGCGCGCCTCGCCGGGCAGGTAGCGCCAGAACGCGGAGCGCACGTAACCCAGGATGCGCTGTACGTTCTGCTCGTCGGTCTCCTGGGGCATGGCCCGGAGGGCCAGGTCGAGGAAGACCTCCGCCGTGAGCTCCGCGCGCAGCAATGCTTCCCACAGCGCCGCCCATGCTACGGCACGTGCCAGAGGATCACTGATCGTGGGGAGGTGGTCGAGCAGGTGGTCGCGACTGAGCGGGTCGAGTCGGAACAGTCCGTAGCTCACGCCGTCACCGCCGGCCAGCACGTAGTCCGGCGGAACGACGTTCCTGAGTTGGAGACGGATCTCTCGGCCGGCGAGGTTCACGGGCACGGCGCGTGCCGTGTCCCCGTATCCGAGCAGCACGGAGAGTGATTGGGTCCATTGCAGGTCGCGGCCGCGCGGATCGGTCTGGCTCACCGCGAGGAAAGCGGTAGGCGACGCCCCATCCCGCACGAGCGTCGCCGTCACGGTCGGCCGTCCCGCCTCCTCCACCCACGTCCGACTCCAGGCCGCGAGGTCGGCGTCCGTGCGGCGGTCGAGGATCGCGACCAGGTCGGTCCAAGTCGCGTTGGCAAACGCATGGGTCTGCAGATACTCTCGCAGTCCGTCGCGCATGGCGTCGGCGCCGATCAGCCGCTCCAGTTGCTGCATGACGATGGGTGCCTTCTGGTAGATGATCGCACCGTACAGCGTGCCCGCCTCGTTGAGGTTCTCCAGTTCTTGGCGGATCGGGTTCGCTCCCTCGGTGCGGTCGATGGCGTACGCCGACGGGTGATGCGCGAGAAAGAACCGCAAGTCGTGGCGGATCGCCGGGAACGACGGGTTCACGATCTTGGCCGCCATGAAGTTGGCGAAGACTTCCTTCATCCACACATCGTCGAACCACGCCATGGTCACGAGATCCCCGAACCACATGTGAGCCGTCTCGTGCGCGATGAGGGAGGCGCGGCCCAGGTGTGCGTTCTGTGTCGCCGACTCGTCCAGAAAGAGCCGGGAGGCCCGGTACAGGATAGCCCCGGGGTGCTCCATGCCGCCGTACTGGAACGCGGGCACCGCGACGAAGTCGAACTTCTCGAACGGGTAGGGGATGTCGGTGTAGTCCTCGAGCCACTCCAGGGCGGTGCCGTGCAGATCGAAGATCACCTCCAGGTTGCGTGCCACACGATCGTGATCGGTCTCCCGGTGGTAGAGACGGAGCGTACGCCCTGCCCGTGAGGCCGTCTCCACCTGGAACACCCCGGCGGCGAACGCGAACAGGTAGGTGGACAGCGGCTTGGTCTCGGCGAAGGCGAACGTGCGCTTGCCGTCGGCCGTGTCGCTGTGGACCGCAGGGGTGTTCGCCACCGCCGACCACTCCTGCGGGACGGCGAGCGTGAGGCGGTAGGTCGCCTTGAGGCTGGGCTGATCGAAGCATGGGAAGGCCGAGGAGGCCCGGTCGGGTACGAAGAGCGTGTAGAGGAACTCCTCGTTGCGGTTGAGGGAGCTCTCACCGGCCACGAAATCGATCCTGACCGTGTTCTCCCCGCGTTGGAGCGCTGACGCCGCGAGGATCAGGTGACCGTTGTGGTGTTCATATGGCACGCCGCCGCCGGGCGCCGACACGCCCAGCACGCTGCCCTCGGGCGCGGTGAAGTCGAGCACCAGCGGGTCCGATGCGTCCCGCAGGTCGACCGTCAACGTGAGCACTCCCTCGATGGCGTCATCCGGGGCCGGCGGCACGGCCAGCGCGAGGTCATACTGTACCGCGGCGATGGTTGCGTCCCGGTGCTCCGCGAGCTCCCACGAGACCCCGGGGGAGGTATCGGGCCCCGCCTGGCACGCCGCGACGAGGCAGCCCACCAACAGGACGCCGAGTTGTCGCCACCCTAGCCTTGGACCCATGGCTCCCTTACAATCACAGGCTATGAGCATCCCGCAGCCCCTCGGGGACACACTCGGGCGCTCGCTCGAGAGTCTGCGCGTGTCGGTCACGGACCGCTGCAACCTGCGGTGCCGCTACTGCATGCCGGAGGAAGAGTATGTGTGGCTCCCTCGGCAGTCCATCCTCACGTTCGAGGAGATGCAGCGGCTGGTGCGCATCTTCAGTGGCCTGGGGGTCACGAAGGTCCGCATTACGGGCGGGGAGCCGCTGCTACGGCGAGACCTGGTCGAGCTGGTTGCCGAGCTCGCCGCCATCCCCGGCATCGCCGACCTCGCCCTCACGACCAACGGGCTGCTACTCCCCCGCTACTCCGGTCCGCTGAGAGATGCCGGACTGGGGCGGGTCACCGTGAGCCTCGACACGCTGAGACCGGAGCGGTTTCAGGAGTTTGCTCGCCGCGGGCGACTCGACGATGTGGTGGCCGGACTCGACGCCCTCTGCGAGGCGGGGTTCCGCGGCACCAAGCTCAACAGCGTGGTCGTCCGCGGGTTCAACGAAGACGAGATCGTGAGCCTCCTCGAGTTCGGACGTGCGCGCGACCTCGAGGTGCGGTTCATCGAATACATGGACGTGGGAGGGGCCACCCGCTGGTCCCCCGACGACGTGGTCTCGCGCGCCGAGATACTGGCCACGCTGAACGCCCACTTTGGGGCCGTGGAGCCGCTGGCTGAGCCCGGCGAGCATCGTGCCCCGGCCGAGCGGTTCGCGCTGCCGGACGGCACGGCGTTCGGGATCATCGCCTCGACCACCGCGCCGTTCTGCGGCAGCTGCGGTCGAAGCAGGCTGACGGCCGACGGGATGTGGCTGCTCTGTCTCTACGCTGACGTGGGTACCGATCTCAAGACATACTTGCGGCAGGGCGCCTCGGATGCGGAGATCGCTGCCGTCATTACCGAAGCCTGGCGAAGCCGACGCGACAGGGGTGCAGAGGAGCGGCTCACCGCTCCCGAGCGGGGACCCCTGTACCTGCTGGAGCGGCTACGCCAGGACCCCCATCGCGAGATGCACACCAGGGGAGGTTGAGATGCTGATGACCCGCGTGGCGGCGCTGGCCGCCCTGGCTCTGGCAGGTGGACTCACCGCTTGCGGCTCCAAGCCGCCCCCCGACTATGCTCCCGATCCGGCACTCGTCGCCCAGATCACCTCCATCAACATGCGCATGCCCGGCCGGGCATGCCCTGGCCGGGCCATCCGGGCCGATTACGAGGCGGTGCTGGCCGACGGGCGAGCGATCCCGTTTTCCCGCAAATACGACGACGACAACCCCCCGCCGCTACACGTGATCTTCCTGCGGCGCTGGAGCCAGGAGGCCGTGTCCCAGGAGGACGGCGACTGGAATCTGGCGGGCGACCCCATGCAGACTGTCATGGAGGGCTTCCGGCTCACGGCGGAGCTGAAAGCCGACCGCTCGATCTCGGTGACCCGGGTGGTGACCCCCGACTATTCCTGCATGCCGTACACGTTCCGGTTCGATGGCCGTGGCGGTCGCCGCGGCGAGCCGGGCTACCCCGGTCCCGACGTGCTCGTGCGGCTGGACATTCTGAGCTCCCCGTTCTACGAGCGCCTCCTCGTGGTGAGCGTCGAGGTGGGGACGGCGCCGCCCTTCTACCTGTTCCAGGACGCGGATCTGGCACCCCCATCGGATTGGCTGGTCGTCGAGTCGCGTGGCGGTCGCGGTGGTCGCGGGTTGGATGGGCAGGCAGGAGCGGCCGGGGCCGACGGCGAGGAGGGGTGCCCCGGTGGCAATGGCGGCGCGGGTGGTGCGGGGAGCAACGGTGGCCCCGGCGCCCCGGGTGGCTCCGGAGGACACGTGACGGTCATGGCCCCCAACGAGCTGCCCTACCTGGCCGGACTGGTGGATGCCTATGCCACCGGCGGACCGGGTGGCAGGGGTGGCAAGCCCGGTCCCGGCGGGCCGGGGGGCGAGGGCGGTGCGGCCACGGGCAGGCGGTGCGAGGCCGGCAACGACGGGGCCGGCGGGCCCGACGGCAACCCGGGGCCCGACGGGGTGGAGGGAACCCCCGGAGCGCGGGCGCGGGTGATCACGGTGGCGGCCCAGGATCTGTTCCCCAGGCCGATTCCACCCCGGTTGCAGGAGCTCTTAGATTACGCGCGCCGCTGAGCGCGGCACAGTCGATTCCTAATAGGTCGTTCATAGAGCCTATCACGAAAATTGGAAATTCGCTGTTAGGATTGTGCGGGCGTGAGGTGGGGGTAACCCCTTGTGGCATCGACACGTGGCCGACCAGGCCGCGAGCCGTCGGAAGGGGCTGCCGCTGCCGCCATCCCGCTCTTCGTTTAGGTGAAGG
>JBDGXT010000177.1:0-4247 GCA_039584455.1 Gemmatimonadota bacterium | reverse complement strand
GTGGTGTTCATGGTGCCGTTCAACTACGTGGGCTTCGTGCTGGAGGGCGTGCCGGGACGCTGGTTCTGGGTGGGAATCGTGGGGCTGTTCGACGTGGTCGCCGTGGTGGTCGTGGGCTATGCCTTCTACGTGCTGCTTCGCTACCTCAAGTACGGCACCAGTGCCGTGAGCTTCGAGGCCTTTCCCTTCCGGCTGGGTGGTCGGGCGAGCTTCCGCTTCCTGGGCCCGGGGCGGAGCGAGCTGCTCGAACCTATGACCGTGACCCTGCGGGCCGTCGAGGAGGCCTACGAGACGCGCGGCTCCGGCAAGAACCGGAGCCAGCAGGTGGTGTTCTACGAGACGTATGTCGATTCGCAGGCTATCGATGACGTGCGCAGGCGCTGGGAGGGGCGCCGCGGCCTCGCGCTGGAGTTCGACCTGCCAAACGAAGCGGCGGGCACCTGCCTGAGCGAGCGCCCGCCACGCTACTGGGAGTTGGAGATCACCGCCGACGTACCCGGTGTGGACTACAAGGCGGTGTTCCTGCTCCCGGTGTACTAGTTGCCGCCCTGCAGCACCGCCATGCCCTGCTCGAACACGATATCTACCGGGATGTCGGCGTCGGCCAACCGGTCGAGGTCCGCTTGCAGCTGCGGACCGATTACGCCCTTCTCCCCGATCAGGTCGGCGGCACCGTCGTAATTGCCGTCACCCTGGAGGGTGAGGATCACCTCCGAGAGGGCAGTCATCGCCTGACCCATCCGGTCGAAGTCCACGCTGTACGTGCCCGTCGCCTCGTCACGCGTGAACGCACCCATGTCCTGGAAGAAGTTGAAGCGCACCATGTTGGCCTTGCCGTGCGCGCTCGAAGCCCCGAACCGAATGGAGCGGAAGATCCCGGCCAGGAACGTGACGTAGTTGTCGCGCAGATCGCCCTCGGTGATGGCGCCCTGCTCCCGCAACTTCGTCACCATGTACAGCCCGAGAATGTCGGCCTTGCCCTCCTCCATCGAGGAGGCGAGATCGCGCAGCGCCTGGCGCACGGTACCCTGCTCGTTGACAGTGTTCTTGACGCCGAGGCCGTGCGCCACCTCGTGGAACATCGTGTTACCGAAGAAGGCGTCGAACGTGACGTGCTGCCGCTGGTCTTCGGCGATCAGGACGTCCGCGATGGGGAGCATGATGCGGTCGAACTTGGCGCGCATTGCGTTCTTGAGCTGGAGCCGCCGGGTCCCCTTCTCGAGCTGCACGGTCTCGTCGTTGGGCAGATTGATGGCGATCGTCTTGGAGCCCGCGTTGGCGTCGCCCGACACGTAGACCACGTCGTAGGCGTTGAGGTCGGCATCGCTGCCGGGCATCTCCCGCTTGTAGATGTCCGCCACGGGGAGCCCCCGCTGGAGGCCGGGTAGGTACTGCGCGAAGCGCGCCAGCCGGCCGCTCCACTCGAGGTCCTTGACCAGCACGAACGTCTCGAAGGCCGCCTTGTACCCGAACAGCTGGTCCTCGTACGTCTCGATGGGTCCGACCACGACCTCGATCGTGTTGTCCTTCATGTCCATCCAGGCCATGTCGCTGGCTTGGTAATCGTCGGTCAGGAGCGCGTCGGCGCGTAGCTCGAGGTAGCGCCGCAGGCTGCGCTGAGGTGCCAGCGCTGCCGCCGCGCGCAGCTTCGCCGCGGCGGTCTCGAGCTCGCTGGCGAACGCCTCCGAGTACGGCACGGCGGTGGGCGATCCGTCGGGCCCGCGGCGCACCAGCGTGTAGAGCCCGCGGAGCTGTGCAGCGACCCCGGCGGGGGCGTCGGTCGCCGCCTCGAAGTCTGCCGCGGTCATGTCGGCCGGATAGAGGTTGGCACCTGCCGGCTTGGGCCCCACGCCGGGGAGAAACGGCTCGTCGCCGGCGAGCCGGTCCCACGGACCGTAGTTGATCTCCAGGTACGTCCGGGTGGCCGGGTCGTCGATGCTCGCCAGGAGCGAGTCCTTGTTCCCGTAGGCCTGCTGCCAGAACAGGATGTCCATCTGGTCGGCGGCCTCGATGAGCAGCGGAATCATCTGCCGCTCCGCGTCACTCAGCTGACTCAGGTCGGCGGTGAGCTGCACGGTGGCATACTGGTCGACGCGATCCTGCATGCTCATCTCACCAGTGGCACAGCCCGCCAGCAACGCGAGCGCGACGACCACACGCAGCGCCCGTCCCGCTCCCCACAGATCCTCGCGCATATCGGAACCCCTCGGTCGTGTATTCGTGATTGGATGGTGTGTCGGGGGGAGAATATAACGCCGCTCCCCGAAGAGAGCGGCGTCGTTTCCCACGGGAGCCGGTCGGGCCGCGTCAGTCCGGCAGGGGCATGGCGGTGGCCGTGAAGTGCCCGGCGGCCACCGGCCCGAGCAGCGTGGAGTGGGTCCAATCTCCGACGAGTCCTGGAGGCAAGGTCTGCAGGTCGAACGCCCCCGACAGGAACACGTTGTCGTCGGCGACGTTGGGGTTGAGGTCGAGAACCACGCCGTCCGCCGCGAGCAGACCCATGAGCGTTCCCTCGCCGACCTGTGGCCCAACCTGCGTGTTCTGATCCGCGTCTGGTGCCCAGCCGATCATCCAGCTGCCCGTCATTGTCGAGTCGTCGTGGAACGTGAGGTCGAGCTGACCTATCAGTAGCGCCGTGCCGCTGGAGTCGGTCGCCCGGTACTCGTAGACGCCGTTCAACTCGGCGGGCCCGGTCGCGTCGGAGCACCCGAGCCCTGCCACGGCGAGAGAGAGTCCCAACAACAGTCGTTTCATCGTGCACCTCATTCCAGTGTATCTTGCGTCGCGTCAATTGACTCCATGACAACCGTACCCCAGACCCCCGACTCGCGATCCCGCATCCGGCTCACACCGGGCACCACGGCGCTGCTCCAGCTCGCGCTGGGCGCGGCGCTCATCAGCTTCTCGCCGGTGCTGGTGAACGTGGCGCACGTGGGCCCCACCGTGTCGGGCTTCTACCGGCTGCTGTTCGGCGGGCTGGCGCTGGCGCTAATCGTTCTGGTGCGGCGCGACCGCTGGTGGGCCGGGCGGCGTCACCTGGCGCTGGCCGCCCTGGCCGGCGTCGTCCTCGCCGCGGACCTGGCGGTATGGCACCGCAGCGTCCTGCTGATCGGTCCCGGCCTCGCCACCATCCTCGGCAACTTCCAGGTGTTCTTCCTCGGGGCATACGGCGTGCTCGTGCTGCACGAGCACCCCAGCGTGCGGCTCAAGGCGGCCGTACCGCTCGCCGTGCTGGGGCTGATTCTCATCTTCGGGTTGGAATGGAACGGGCTGCAGCCGGGCTACCGCCTGGGGCTCCTGCTGGGGGTGCTCACGGGGCTGTTCTACGCCGGCTACGTGCTCACCCTGCGGCGGGCGCAGACGGAGCCGGGCGCCCCCAATGCCATGGTGACGGTGGCGCTGCTGTGCCTGGTGGGAGCGGTGTTCGCGGCGGGCGCGGTGCAGCTCGAGGGGGAGAGCTTCCGCATCCCCGACGCGTGGACTTGGGGTGTCCTCATCGCCTACGGGCTGATTCCTCAGGTGGCGGGCTGGGTGCTGATCTCCCGGGCGCTACCCAACGTGGAAGCCTCGCGCGCCGGTCTGGTATTGCTGTTGCAGCCCGCGCTCGCGTTCGTGTGGGACCTGCTCCTGTTCCGGCGGCCCACCACGGCGGTGGAGCTGCTCGGCGCGACCCTCACCCTGTGTGCGATCTACCTGGGCGCCACGGGTAGGCGCCAAAGCGAGCCTCGACCGCCGACGGTCAACAGCACTCCCCCTCCGGACCGCAGCACGCGTAGCTGACGTACTTCTCGCCCGGCTGCAGCACCGCGAACATCCCCTCGTAGGGCGCCCGGTTCAGCTTCGCTACGGTGTCGGTGCACACCTCGTAGGGCTCGTTGCGCGGGAAGAGGTGACCCTCCTCGTCCACGAACGCCTTGCCGGGGCCGAGGTAGACGGCGCGATGTCCCTCGAACACGCACCCGTCGCGCTTCTCGAACTTGAAGCCCTGCACGGTCACCGAGTAGAAGGGGTAGCCCTCCACGTCCTTCCAGTAGGTGCGCTGCAACACGCTGAGGCCGTAGAAGCCCGCGCGCTCGAGCCGCGCTAGGAACTCCTCCTGGGTGAGCGCGCCCACCAGACACTCGCCCCACAGTTGCGGGTTCACCTTGAGGTGCGGCGGTACGTCCCGCTCGCTGACGATGTCGGAGATCACGATCCGGCCGTGGTCATTCAGCACGCGCCACATCTCCTCGAGCACGCGCGGCTTG
>JBDGXT010000176.1:0-4250 GCA_039584455.1 Gemmatimonadota bacterium | reverse complement strand
CCGGCACCCGGTTCCGCTCGGTCTCCGATTTTGCGGAGGTGACGAGCGATGAGCCGGAGAAGTCGCTGCTCGAGCCGCTGAAGAAGCGGGGCGGGCGCAACAACAAGGGGCATCAGACGGCGCGGCACCGCGGGGGCGGTCACAAGCGGCGCTACCGTCGGATCGACTTCAAGCGCAACAAGCACGGCGTGCCGGGCAAGGTGGCGCAGATCGAGTACGATCCGAATCGCTCGGCGCGTATCGCCCTCGTGGTCTACGCCGACGGCGAGAAGCGCTACATCATCCACCCGCGCGGGCTGCGGGTGGGCGATGCGGTGGTCGCGGGCCGGGGCAGCGACATCCGTACGGGCAACGCGCTCCCGCTGTCGGAGATCCCCCTCGGGACGACGGTGCACTGCATCGAGCTCAAGTGCGGCAAGGGCGCGCAGCTCTGCCGCTCGGCTGGCACGGGTGCGCAGGTCATGGCGAAGGAAGGTCACAATGTGGCACTTCGGCTGCGCAGTGGTGAGGTGCGGATGGTGCGGGCCGAATGCGTTGCCACGATCGGCGAAGTGGGTAATGCTGAGCACGAGTTGGCGAAGGTGGGCAAGGCTGGCAAGACGCGCTGGATGGGCCGGCGGCCGAAGGTGCGGGGCGTCGCCATGAACCCCGTCGATCACCCGCTGGGTGGCGGTGAGGGCAAGGCGTCGGGCGGCCGTCCGCCGGTTTCGCCGTGGGGCAAGCCCGAGGGCAAGAAGACACGCAAGAAGAAGAAGGCGAGCACCAAGCTCATCCTGCGCGGTCGCAAGCGCGGGAAGGCGACGAAGTAGGACGGGAATCGCATGTCGAGAAGCATCAAGAAGGGACCGTACGTCGCGGACTCGCTGGTTGCGAGAATCCGTGCACTCAACGACACGAACGATAAGCGGGTCATCAAGACCTGGTCTCGGGCGTCCACCATCACGCCGGACTTCGTGGGCCACACGGTTGCGGTCCACAACGGCAACAAGTTCATCCCCGTGTATGTCACGGAGAACATGGTGGGCCACAAGCTCGGGGAGTTCGCACCAACGCGCCTGTTCCGTGGCCACAGCGGTAAGCTGGCGGCGGACAAGAAGGCCGCACCGGCGTCGTAAGGAGGGTTGACGATGGCAGGCAGAGCGATTCAGCGCTGGGTCCGTCAGTCCCCCCGGAAGATGCGACTGGTGATTGACACGATCCGCGGGAAGGACGTCAACGAGGCGTACGCGACGCTCAAGTTCTCGAAGAAGCACGCGGCCCAGCAGATCGAGAAGGTGCTGCGGTCAGCCGTGGCGAATGCGGAGCAGGATGCGATCCGCAACAACGAGGCCTTCGACGTGGACCAACTCGTCGTGGATTATGCGGTCGTCAACGAGGGCACGACCCTCTGGCGGTTCCGCGCCGCGGCCATGGGCCGGGCGGCCCCGATCCGGAAGCGGACGAGCCACGTGGAGATTCGGGTCCAGGCGAGGGAGGAGAAAGCGTAGTGGGTCAGAAAACCCATCCATACGGGTTCCGGCTCGGCATCGTCAAGCCGTGGCGCTCCCGCTGGTACGCTGGGAGCGAGTTCCCGGCTCTGCTCAAAGAGGACGAGCTGATCCGGCGGTACTTGAAGACGCGGCTGTCACATGCTGCGGTCTCGGACGTGCACATCGAGCGGAAGCCAGGGAAAGTGACGGTCACGGTCTTCACCGGACGGCCCGGTGTCGTGATCGGGAAGCGCGGTGCCGAGGTGGACAAGCTGCGCGATGAGCTGGCCCAACTCACGGGCAACGAGGTGGGCATCAACGTCGAAGAAATTAAGCGGCCGGAGCTCGACGCCCAGCTGGTGGCCGACAACGTCGCGCACCAGCTGCAGCAGCGCGTATCCTTCCGCCGGGCGATGAAGCGCGTGCTCCAGAGCGCGATGCGCATGGGTGCCCAGGGGATCAAGATCAAGACGTCCGGGCGGCTTGGCGGAGCCGAGATCGCGCGGACGGAAGGTTATCACGAGGGCCGCGTGCCGCTGCACACGCTGCGCGCGGACGTCGACTATGGTGTGGCGACGGCCAAGACCACCTACGGCGCCATTGGGATCAAGGTGTGGATCTTCAAGGGCGAAGTGATGGAAGACGGCCACGGCCGCACCTACAGCACTGGAGCATAGCCGATGCTGGCGCCGAAGCGAGTGAAGTACCGCAAGCAGATGAAGGGCCGCACCAGAGGCCACGCGACCCGTGGGAATACGGTCGCGTTCGGGCAGTACGGCCTGATGACGCTCGATCCGGGCTGGATCAGCAGCCGGCAGATCGAGGCAGCCCGTGTCGCGATGACGCGTGAAATGAAGCGTGGCGGCAAGATCTGGATCCGGATCTTCCCGGACAAGCCGATCACCAAGAAGCCGGCCGAGACCCGGATGGGGAAGGGGAAGGGCAACCCCGAGGCATGGGTTGCGGTCGTGAAGCCCGGCAGAGTGCTGTTCGAGGCGGAAGGCATACCGGTCGATGTGGCACAGCGGGCGTTTCAGCTCGCGGCGGCCAAGCTGCCGGTGAACACGCGCTTCATATCGCGCGAGGAAAGCTAGACCCATGGCACTGAAAGACGCCGAGCAGAAGCCGTTGACGGGGGTGCAGCTCCGCGAGCTCAGCACCGAGGACCTCCAGGTGGAGCTGCAGCAACTCAAAGACGCGCGCTTCCGCCTCAAGTTCCGGTCCGCTACCGAGGCGATCGACAATCCGAGTCAGTTTGGGATCTTGCGCCGCAACATTGCGCGGATCGAGACGGTGCTGCGTGAAAGGAAGCAGTCATGAATCAGGAAGCCAGCACGCGGCCGCGCCGCAAGACGCGCACGGGCGTCGTCGTGAGCGACAAGATGACCGATACGGTCGTGGTGGAGCTCACCCGCCAGTTCGCACATCCGCTGTACCTCAAGCGCCTCACGCGGACGAAGCGGGTGAAGGCGCACGACCAGCAGGGGGCGCACACCGGTGACACGGTGCGGATTACCGAAACACGCCCCATGTCGAAGACCAAGCGGTGGCGCGTCGTCGAGATCGTGACCCGCGCTGAGTAAGTGAGGGCGACGTGATTCAGCAAGAGTCGATCGTCAGGATCGCTGACAACTCCGGCGCACGCCGCGGGCTCGTCATTCGGGTGCTCGGCGGCAGCCGCCGGCGGTACGCCCGGGTCGGCGACGTGGTGGTCGTGGCGATTAAGGACGCGCTGCCGAACAGCCAGGTGAAGAAGGGTGAGGTCGCCAAAGCTGTCGTGGTGCGCACGGCGAAGGAGACCAGACGCCGCGATGGGAGCTACATCCGGTTCGACGAGAATGCGGCGGTGCTCATCAATGATGCCGGCGAGCCCAGGGCGACCCGAATCTTCGGACCCGTCGGCCGAGAGCTGCGCGAGAAGCGATTCATGAAGATCGTCTCGCTCGCGCCTGAGGTACTGTGATGAAACCGCTGGTCCACAAGAAATCCAGGCGGAAGGACAAGGAGGAGCCCACGCCGGTGCGCCACAGGATGCGCGTGACCAGAGGCGATCGCGTGCGCGTGATCCGCGGCGACGAGCGTGGGACCGAGGGGACGGTCATCCGGGTGCTGCCGAAGCAGAACCGGGTGGTCGTGGAGGGCGTGAACGTCGTCACCAAGCATCGGAAGGCGACGCAGACGGGAGAAGAGGGCGGGATCATCAAGTTCCCCGCACCGATCCACGTGTCGAACGTCATGCTGTTGGACCCCAAGTCCGGTGACCCGACGCGGGTGCGGCGCAAGAAAGACCAGGATGGGACGGTGGAGCGGCTGAGCGTGAAGTCGGGCCAGCCGATCCCGAGGAGCCGCTAGAGCCATGGCGAAGAAGGAACAAGCGGTGCAGCAAGCGCCCGCGCCGGCTCCCCGGCTGCGGGGGCACTACGCGGAGCGGGTGCGGCCGAAGCTCATGCAGGAGTTCGGCTTCGACAACATCCACCGGCTCCCGCGGCTGGAGAAGATCGTGCTCAACGTCGGGATCGGTGAGGCGCCCAAGAACCCCAAGATCCTGGACACCATCGTCGAGGAGCTCGGGGCCATCACGGGGCAGCGTCCGGTCATCACGCGGGCGCGGAAGGCCATCTCGAACTTCTCGCTGCGGGCCGGCATGCCCATCGGTGTGCGTGTGACATTGCGCGGTGCACGGATGTACGAGTTCCTCGATCGATTCATCAACGTGACGGTGCCGCGGATTCGCGACTTCCGCGGCTTCCCCACGCAGTCGTTCGACGGACGCGGGAACTA
>JBDGXT010000175.1:0-4258 GCA_039584455.1 Gemmatimonadota bacterium | reverse complement strand
GACACCCTATCGCGGAGTGCTCTACGCCGGCCTCATGGTGGACGACACCGGGCACGCCAAGGTGCTGGAGTTCAACTGCCGCTTCGGCGACCCCGAGGCGCAGGTGGTGCTCCCCGCGGCCGACCTCGATCTCACCGAGCAACTGTGGAGCATCGGGGCGGGCGAAGCCTGGAAACCACCGGTCACCTACTGCACGGCGAGGCAGGCTGCGGTAACCACCGTGCTCGCGACGCCGGGGTATCCGGCGTCCCCCGTGAAGGGCCAGGCGATCGGCCTGCCCGATCGACCACCCGAGCACACGATCCTGTTCCACGCGGGCACGGCAGTCGACGACGGGGGAGTGCTGCGTGCCGCGGGCGGGCGCGTGCTGAACGCCACCGGCCTCGGGCGGGACGTGGTCGAAGCCGCCGAGCGGAGCCGGGCGCTCGCCGAGAGCATCACCTTCGAGGGTCGCCAGTTCCGCCGCGACATCGCGTGGCGCGAGGTAGCGCGTGCCGGAGCTGCCTGAGGTCGAAACGATCGTTCGCGACCTGCGACCTAGACTCGCCGGTCGCACGCTCACCACTCCCCGCTTACACCACCCCCACGTCCTCCGCAAGGTCAGCCGTCAGCGGCTGATCCGCACCCTCGACCGCAACCGCATCGCGGCCGTGGATCGGCGCGCCAAGCACGTGGTCCTGCTACTGGCCAGCGGCCACCGGCTCGTGATTCAGCCGCGCATGACCGGCAACCTCCTCATCTACGAGCGTCGCCTGACGGCGAAGCAGCGCCACTACGCAGTCCTCGAGGTGGGCGTTGGCGGCGGAGCCAGGCTCGTGTATCGCGACGTGCGCCGCCTCGGTACGATCTGGCTCTTGGACGAACGCGGGTGGCAGTCCTATACTGCGCGCATCGGTCCCGAGCCGCTGGCAGTCGACTTCGACGCCGACCGGTTCCGCAGCCAGATGGCGGGCACACGGCAGGCGATCAAGAAGGCACTCATGGACCAGCGACGCCTGGCCGGGATGGGCAACATCTACGCAAACGAGGCCCTGTTCCGAGCGCAGATCGATCCTTCGCGGCCCACCCTGCGGTTGACGCGCGCGGAGTTCGACCGGCTGTACCGACACGTACGGGACGTGCTGGGGGAGGCGATCGCCGCGCAAGGAACGACCGTGCGGGACTACCGCACCGGAACCGGACAATCCGGCTCGTACCAGGATCTGCTGCAGGTGTACGGGCGCGGTGGGGAGCCGTGCCGCCGCTGCGGTGCGCAACTCGTGACCACGCACGAGATCGACGGGCGCGCCACCACGTTCTGCTGGCGCTGCCAGGGGAAGCCGCGATGAGAATCGCCGTCGTATTCGACACGCCGAACGACGGGTGGGAAGACGAGGACTTCAAGAGTGAGGTCCAGGCCGAGGTCGACGAGCCGGAGTACGAGGTGGCAGAAGCCCTCATGGCCTACGACCACGAGGTCCTGCTCGTGGGCGTGCACGACGACTTGCACCACATGTTCGAGCGGCTCGCCGAGTACAAACCGAGTCTCGTGTTCAATTGTGCCGAGGGTTTCCATCAGCGCTCACGGTTGGACTACATCTTTCCCGCCCTGCTCGAAGCGGAGGGGTACCACTACACGGGGTCGCCGCCCATCGCCCTGCTCACCACCCGCAACAAGGCGATGAGCAAGAAGGTGCTGGCCTGGCACGGGTTGAAGGTGCCGCGGTTCGTAACGTACCATCGCACGGAGGAGGTGGCCGACGCACCCGAGCTGGCATTCCCGCTGATCGTAAAGCCGTTGCAGGAGGACGCCTCGGAGGGCATCGCCCAGGCCTCCGTGGTGCAGGACCTCGATGGACTCAAGGAGCGCGTCCACTTCATCCACGAGACCTTCCACCAACCGGCCATCGCCGAGGAGTTCGTGGAGGGCCGGGAGTTGTACGTGAGCGTCCTGGGGAACGGGATCGACCTCGAGATCCTCCCCATCATCGAGATGGTGTTCGACAAGGACAAGACGCGAACCGAGGAGCGCATCGCCACCAAGGCGGCCAAGTGGGACGTGCCGTATCGCGAGCGCAAGGGCATCAAGAACGTGTTCGCCCGCCCGCTGTCGCAGGCGGCGCAGGAGCGCATTGAGCACACCTGCCGCACTTCCTGCCGCGCCCTCTGGCTGCGGGACTACGCCCGGGTAGACGTGCGGCTCACGCCCGATGACGAGGCATACGTCGTGGAGGTCAACGCCAACCCGTTCATCTCTTTCGGGCACGACACCGCCAACGCGGCGGAGAAGGCCGGCATGGATTATTACGCGTTCATCGACCGCATCGTACAGGAGGCCGTCGCTCGGTATGAGTCCCGCTCATAGGCGGAGGACCCGCCACCCCACGCCGCGCCCCGAGCTGCGCTGTGTGTGCGGCCAGGAACTCAGGCGGTTCTGGCCCCACTGTCCCTGGTGCGGCCGCAAGCACGTGTGGCGCGATGATCCGCCCGTGACCGAAGCGGAGTGCTACAAGTGCGGCTGGGTGGTGTCGGACTACTACAGCTACTGCCCCTGGTGCGGAACGGACATCTACGAGGACGGATATTCCAGCGAGGAGCCGATGAAGGCTCCCAAGGGCTTCCGCTTCGACGCACGCTGCGACTGGGGCTGCGGCGGGGGTGTGCAGTACCCCATGCCGCACTGCCCCTGGTGTGGTGAGGAGCAGGAGTGGGAAGGCGAGGACGAGGGATACGACGGACCTTGCCCACACTGCCACCGCGGCGTGAACGACTGGATGCGGACCTGCCCCTGGTGCGGCGGCGATCCGACCGGGCAGGATCTCATTCCTCGAGCCCTGCGGCGCGTACGGGAACTGCTGCGCGCCTCACGCGTCAAGGACTGGAACTACCGCGTGGTGCTCCGTCCCGGCGTGTCGGGCGTCGATCCCAAGTTTCCCAAGATCATCGAGATCGACTGGGACTACGTGGTGCAGGCACGGGGGCGGGACGAGATTCCCTGGACTACCCTGGTCGGCCTCATCTGCCACGAGGCGGGACACAGCTTCCTGTACCACCACTGGGGCTGGACCAGGACACCGGTGTTCAAGCGCGTGTTCGGTGAGGTGCACAAGGCGTACCGCGTGCGGGACGACAGCTGGGTGGACATGCAGCGCCGCCGCGTCAGCAAGACTAAGGCGGGGTACGTGAGCGCGTACGCCTCGAACCACCCGCTGGAGGACTTCGCCGAGACGTTCCGCTTCTACGTCGTGCGGCGCGGGCGGATGCGGGAGCTGCTCGCCGAGCTGGGCCAGAAGCGCAAGGCGGTGACCGTGTACGAGAAGTTCCTGGCGCTCGACCACTACCTCCAGCAGGTCCGCTCGCGCCAGCGCGCACAGGGGAGATGGCGGTAAGCCAGGCACTCGCCCTGCCACTGGGCGACCTCGACATGCTCAAACGCCGCGTCTCGGCGCTCGCCGAGAACCGGCCCGGCGTGTACCGCATGCTCGATCCCTCGGGCCGCGTGGTGTACGTGGGCAAGGCGAAGCGGCTGAGGGGTCGTCTCCTCTCCTACTTCCGGGCCGACTACCCGGAGGACAAGGCGGCCCGCATCCTCCACGCGGCCGCCGACATCCGGTGGGACTACACACCCTCGGAGTTCGCGGCCCTCATGACGGAGCTCGCCCAGATCCGCCGCTACCGGCCAGTCTTCAACGTGCGCATGAACCGGCGACGGCGTGTGGGGTTCATCAAGATCTCGGGCGGGGCGGCTCCCAAGATCTACGTGGGCGGGACCGTGGGGGGTGACGACGTGCGGCACTACGGGCCGTTCGTGGGCGTCACCCGTCTCAAGGAGAGCGTGAAAGTGCTGAACGACCAGCTGGGCCTGCGGGACTGCGCGCTCTCGATGCCGATGGCCTACTCCGACCAGCAGGACCTGTTCGCGGGACCCCACCGAGCGGCCTGCATGCGCCACGAACTGGGGATGTGCACCGCACCCTGCGCGGGATTCGTCACGGAGCCCGTATATCGCGACCGGGTGCGCGTCGCGGTCGACTTCATCGAGGGGCGAACCGTGGAGCCCCTCGAGAAGATCATCGCCGCCATGACGGCCGCGAGCGAGGCCCAGGACTTCGAGCGCGCCACCTGGAGCCGCGACAAGTTCGATGCGCTCACCTGGCTGCTGTCGGCCTGCACCAGAGCGCAGGCGGCGCTCGAGGCGCTGAGCTTCGTCTACACCGACCCCGGCATCTACGGTGATGACCGCGCCTACGTCATTCGACGGGCCACGGTGCGCGCGGCC
>JBDGXT010000174.1:0-4270 GCA_039584455.1 Gemmatimonadota bacterium | reverse complement strand
GTCTCGAGCTCGTAGATGGCCTTGAGATAGTCCTCGGTGGACCGGCTGTATCCGGTGGTCTTGGCGTCTGTGCTCATGGGGCCCCGTCCCGTGATACGGTTTCCCGGAATTGAATCCCAAAATTAAGCCAGCCTAAAATTTGGGATTGCGGGCCGGTACAGACAAGTTCCCGGCCTGGATCAGCGCGTTAAGTCCAGAAAACGACTTAGGATACGGTGAGTCATCCCCCAGACGACGTGGGGTCCCACGAGGTAGGATGGCACGGTGAGCTCGACGCCGCGCACGGTCACCCGGCTTGCGGCCGCCTGCCGCGGAAGCTCGCTCAGGGAGGTCCACACGTGGAGCGCTACTTCGCCACTCGGCGTGACCGAGGGTCTCTGCTCCAGCCCGAACACGAACGGTCGCACCACGATGGGGGGCAGCACCGGCGTCACCGGAGCTAGATCGTCGAGCTCCGCCAACAGGCTGGTGCGCGGCAGCACCACTTGCGTCTCCTCGAACGTCTCCCGCATGGCGGTGGCGAGCAGATCGGCGTCGCCCTCCTCTCGCCGGCCTCCCGGAAACGCCATCTGTCCCGACCACGGGTCGCCCGGCTCCTCGGCTCGTTTGATGAACAGGAGCTCGAGGTCGTCGTTGGTCGGCACGAGCACGATCGCAACCGCGGCCTCGATCTTGCCAGCACCTGTGGCTCGCTCGGGGACGTGAGTCACGACGCGCTGACGTAGGCGCTCGAACTTGGGATGTGTCATACGAGGGAAGCCAACCCGGGTTCACTGTCCGCATCACGACGGTGTCGTGCAATGTACTGCGGAGGGACGATACGCGGTTCGGGTCAGCGACGGTGGAGCGTTTTGTACCAGTGCGCAGGCGCACAGCAGCAATGTGACGTAACCATGACGCAAATCCGAAACGAACGACGCAAGTTGGGGTAAGGAGTATTGCGCTTATCACTATATTGTTCGCGAGCGATAGCCCTTGATCGCGACGCCCCACTCTCTCAGGGAGGTACCTATCAGAAGCTTTGGTGTCGGTCTACTCGCGCTCGCCACGCTCGTAGCGGCGACGGCAGCCAGCTTGCTTCTGCGCCGGCGGCGTCTGGCAGCCGTACTCGCCGGTCGACCAGAAACGGTCGACCCACTCCGCGCGGCTGGACTGTAGCGCGCGCCGGGCGGCTCCCTCGAGGGGCCGCCCGGTTGTCTTTCAGCCCGTCACAGCAGGTGGCGGGTGAACCACTCCGTCGTCAGGTCCATCCCCCGCTCGAGCTCTGGTGTGTATCCCGCCCACGGGTGGCGTGCGCCCAGCGTATGGGTACCCCCCGGGATGATCTCCAGCCGGGCCGTTCCCTTCGTGAGGCCGTGCAGCATCTCCCCATCCGACAGGGCCACGGCTTCATCTGCCTCGCCGTGCACGATGAGCCAGGGGACCCGTATGCGAGCCGCCGCCGCGTGCAGGTCCAGCTTTCCATTCTTGTGGGCCTCGAAGTCCTCCAGCACGTCGGGGTAGAGCGGCAGCACTTCCCCGGTGCGCATGTTCACCACCTCCGCCCTCCCTTCGTCCCGCAGTTTGGCCAGCGTCGCGTCATCCCAGCGAATCAGCTTGCCAATGGCCGCCCAGGTGGCGAGCGCCTTCACCTCAGGGCGCGCCGCGGCAAACAGCACCGCAAGGCCGCCGCCACGGCTGTGGCCGAACACGCCCAGGGCCGTGGGCATCGCCAGGTCCTCCAGCAGCTTCCCCGCCGCCAACGCGGTAGCGACGCTCTCGAGGTCCGCGAGATCGGTAGAGTAAGTGGCGTGTCCGAACCGCTCGGGCTCCGAAAACGACTCGCCGTCGGGGCCCACGCCGCTCCCCGAGAAGTTGAACGAAACGGTCGTCATTCCGGCGCGGGCCAGGCGGTCGGCGAGGTGGGGAAAGTGCCCCCAGTCTTTGAATCCCTTGAAGCCGTGGCAAATGATCACCGCGGGCCGGCCCTCGCCTCGCTCCTGGGTGCGGACGTCACCGCGCAGAGCGCCTCCGTCGGCGCCTGTCAGCTCGAAGGGGGTTTTGGTAACGGTTGCCATGGCCTGCTTTGACCTCCCCGTGGGACCGAAATTAGATTTCGTACCTCGTGCGTAGCATGCAGGGACTTTCGGCATGGGCCTGACGATGCGGCCGTCCAACCCGGCTCTCCAGGCCGTCAGCCGTGCGCTTCGCGGGAACCGCGACAGGCTCGTTGAGCAGTGGGCTCAATGGGTCACTGGGCGTGTCCAGGAGGCCCCCCACGTCCGCACCCCCACCGTCGAGCGGCACCTGGCCCTTCTAGTCGATATCCTAATCGAATCGGCCGGACCGCTGCGGCGCCAGGTCGCCGAACTGTGGTTCACCGCCAGCGAAGTGTACGGCCAGACCGCCGCCAACCGCGGCCTCGCCGCCGGTGAGGTAGTGGAGGAGTTGCAGCAGCTCCGCGAGATCCTGATCCACTTCCTGTCGGAGCCGATCGCCACGTTGCCGGCCCGCCAATCGATGGCCGCGGTGCTGAGGCTCAACCGGATTCTCGATCGCGGCATCTCACACGCCGTGGTGGGATACACCGATGCCCTGGTGGAGACCCTACTCAACCGCCGCGGTGTGCCGATCGTGGCGTCCGAGCCCGAAGAGGACGAGGTGTTGCAGCGCCTGGAGTCGCTCGAGGAGGAACTGGAGCAACTGCGCCTGAAGAGCCGCTAGTCCTCCCTAGCCCGAGACTTCCTCCCCACCATCCACGTTGATCACGTTGCCGGTGATCCAATCGGTTCCCGGCTTCGACAGCGACACGATCGCGTGCGCAATGTCCTCGGGCGTGGTGAGCCGCTTGTGGGGGTTGCGGTGCACCGCCTCCACGAACAGCGCATCGCTCTCGGGGATGCGCTCGGCCGCCGGAGTCCTGGTGACCCCACCCCGCAAGGCGTTCACTGTCACCCCGTAGGACGCGAGCTCCACGGCGAGCTGCCGCACGTGCGACTCAAGCGCGGCCTTGGCGGCCGACACGGCACCGTAGGAGGAAATCACGCGGTTGGAGCCCGACGAGGTCATGCAGAAGATGCGCCCGCCCTCGGTCATCAAGTTGCGCGCAACCAGCTCCTGTGCCCAGTAGACCAGCGAATGGGCCATGACGTCCAGCGTCATGTTCATGCCACGTTTGGTGACCGAGTCGTCCGCGATGTAGGGCTTGAGCGTGCCGAAGGCCAGGGAGTGCATGAGCACGGCCACCGTGCCACCGTTCTTCTCGACGTCGTCGACGAGCGCGTTGAGCACGTCGTTGCGCTTCTCCTCGTCGGCGGCGTTCATGTTGAAGAACAGGGCTCGCCGGCCGCTCGCCTCGATGTCCTCCTGGATGTCCTTGGCGCGTTGCTTCCCGGCGCCCCGGTCCAGGTGCACGCCGCAGATGTCGTACCCGGCCTTCGCCAACTCGCGGGCGGTGGCCTCACCGAATCCGCTCGACGCCCCCAGGATGAGCGCCCAACGCGGTACCGTCCTCTGTGCGTGTCGCACGGCATCCTCCGGTCACAGTGCCGTCAGGAAAGGGATACAACCTACCCCAACTCGGGGAGTCCCGCCATGTCTCCCGGGGGCTGCCGGGTGGCCTCCTCCGGCTTCCCTCGATAGGTTGATACCCGACCTATCCCCTTAGACTGAGATTGAGGCCCGTCCTGCCCTCCCAGCGGGCTTTGGTCCACCCGTGGCCTGTGCACGGACAGGAAGTGGACGCGGATGAGCATCGACTACCTCCTCACCGAAGACCAGCGGATGATCAAGGACCTCTGCCACCAGATCGCAGAGGAACAGATCAAGCCCGTCGCCGCGCAGTACGACGAGAGCGGCGAATTCGCCTGGGACATCGTGAAGATCCTGGCGGACTCGGACATCTTCGCCGTGCCGATCCCCGAGGAGTATGGCGGGATGGGCGGCGGGGTGCTCGAGACCTCTCTGGTGACCGAGGAGCTCTCGTGGGGCTGCGCCGGTATCGCGTTGACCTTCGGGGGTACGGGACTCGGGATCTTTCCCATTCTGCTGTTCGGCAACGAGGAACAGAAGCAGAAGTACCTACCGCCCATCGCACGCGGTGAGAAGCTCGCGGCGTTCGCCATCACGGAGGCCGATGCCGGCTCCGACGCCGCCCGCATACGCACCACGGCCGCCCAGGACGGTGACCACTACATCCTCAACGGCACCAAGCAGTGGATCACCAACGGCGGCGAGGCCGAGGTCTACACCGTCATCGCGCTCACCGACAAGGAGAAGGGCGCCCGCGGCG
>JBDGXT010000013.1:0-24059 GCA_039584455.1 Gemmatimonadota bacterium | reverse complement strand
TCCTTCAGCACCGCCCCTCCGTCGGCGCGCGCGAGGTGGAGGTCGTTCACGATCGTGACGTCGAAGACCTGGTCCTCGTGGGGAAGGTCATCCGGCTCGGCGGTCTGGAACGTGGCGAGCCGTTGCAGGCCCACGTTCCGCGCCGTCTTCTCGGCGGCGTCGATCGCCCCGTGATCGGGATCCACGCCCTCGATGTGCGCGCCGAACCGCTCGGCCCACCAGAACACGGAGCGTCCCGAGCCGCACCCCACCCACACCACCTCCTGACCCGGCTCGGCTTCGGCCAGGTGAGCGAGGCGGCGATGGATCGGTTCGGCCACGTCTGCCCACGGCTGCAATACCGGGAGCAACTGCGTGGGCGTGAGGCGCGGAGGCATAGCCGGAATCGGTCGCGGCAGGCGCCGTTCGTCAAGTGCGCTTCTTGAACGCGCGGTCAGCCGACGGCTTGACAAACCGGGGAGCGTCGGGCGCTCAGTCCCCGAAGGTGATCCCCTGCGCCAGCGGCAACTCAGTGCTCCAGTTCACCGTATTCGTCTGCCGCCGCATGTAGGCCTTCCAGGCATCGGAGCCGGACTCGCGCCCGCCACCGGTCTCCTTCTCACCACCGAACGCGCCCCCGATCTCGGCGCCGCTCGTCCCGATGTTCACATTGGCGATGCCGCAGTCGGAGCCGCGGTGCGACAGGAAGTACTCGGCCTCGCGCACGCTGTCGGTGAAGATTGCCGACGAGAGCCCCTGCGGCACGCCGTTGTGCAACGCGATCGCCTGCTCGATCTCGTCGACCGCCCGCTGCGGCGACGACTTCTCGTTGCCGTAGCCAATGATGTACAGGATCGGCGCGAAGGTCTCCTCCTGCACGATGTCGTACTCGTTCTTGGCGGCAGCGATGCAGGGCTTCACGTAGTGGCCACCCGGGTACTCGGAGCCATCCAGCGGCTCCCCACCGTACAGGATCTCGCCGCCTTCCTTCTTTACGCGCCTGATGGCGTTCTGCAGGTCCTGCACCGCGTCCCTGGTGACCAGCGGTCCCATCAGCGTGTCGGACTCGAGCGGATTCCCGATCTGGATTCCCTCGTACGCCCCCACCAGGCGCCGCACGAACTCCTCCCTGACCGACTCGTGCACGATGATGCGCCTCGTCGACGTGCAGCGCTGTCCGGCAGTGCCCACCGCGCCGAACAGGGTCGCCCGCAGTGCCATGTCGAGGTTGGCGCTGGGCGTGACGATGATGGCGTTGTTGCCACCCAGCTCGAGAATGGTGCGGCCCAGCCGCTTGCCCACCACCTGCGCCACGCGGTAGCCCATGGTGCAACTGCCGGTGGCGGAGACCAGCGGGATGCGCGTGTCGTGCAGCAAGCGGTCACCCACCGTGGAGCCCTTGCCGATGGTGAGCGAGAAGATTGCCGGATCCACATCGTTCTCGCGGCACACCTGCTCGGCGATCCTGGTACACGCGATGGCCGTGAGCGGCGTCTGGCTCGAGGGCTTCCACACCACGCTGTCGCCGCAGACGGCGGCGAGCGCGGTGTTCCAGCTCCACACGGCCACGGGGAAGTTGAAGGCGCTGATCACCCCGACGACGCCGAGCGGATGCCACTGCTCGAACATGCGGTGGTCGGGCCGCTCCGACTGCATCGTGAGGCCATACAGCTGGCGCGAGAGCCCCACGGCGAAGTCGCAGATGTCGATCATCTCCTGCACCTCGCCCTCGCCCTCGGCCAGGATCTTGGCCATCTCCAGCGTCACGAGCTGGCCCAGCTCCTGCTTGTACTCGCGCAGGCGGTTGCCAAGCAGGCGTATGACCTCGCCGCGCCGCGGCCCGGGGACCTTGCGCCACTCCAGGAAGGCCGCGTGCGCCCGCGCCACGATCTGATCATACTCCTGTTCCGTCACCTGCTTGACGGTCGCGATGCGAGAGCCGTCGATGGGGGTGATAACCTCCAGATCCGGACCCGACCCGATCCACTCGCCGCCGAAGCCGCCAGGGTTGGTGTCCTGGATCCCCAGTTTCTTGAGAAAGTCGTATGCGACTGCCGTTGTCATGGGTGTACCCTGCCGTCGTTACCTGTAATGAACCACCCCTCACCAGCGGGAGGAGCACGCCGCGACATCCGACGGATTGTACCATGAGGAACCCCGGGCGGCTACCGAGGAACACCGGCCGGCGCACTCTTGTTTGGGGAGCACCAAGACCATCACAGCATTGAGGTTGCCAGTGCACCAACAGGCAGGATGGGAGCGTCTCGGAACGCCCCCGCCAACGGAACTCGCCGACGCACGCGAGCAACTCCACTGGGCGGTGCAGGTCCTCGTCGGGGTGGCCGGCGTCGCCGTCGAGCCGGCCCCCGACGACAGCCATACGAGCCTGACGTGGGACCGCGGCTCGCGCGCGCTCCTCACCCAGCCGCTGAAGGGCACCGCGGGCACCCGCGCGGGCCTGCGCCTGCCCGACCTCACGCTGGTCGTGCGCAACGGGGGCAGCACAGAGCTCCCACTGATCGGTCGCTCGCTGGCCGACGGCTACGCGTGGATGAAGGACGCCCTCGGCACCCAGGAATCGCTGCCGCAGCGCACCGAGGAGATGCCCGACCATCCCGCCGGCTCAGGCGCCGCGTTCAATGCCGATCGCGCGGCCCTGGCCGAGCTGGCACGCTGGTACGGCAACGCTGAGCTCGCGTTGCAGGAAGTGCGAGAGGGCCACGCCGGTGCCAGCGCGGTGCGCGTCTGGCCGCACCACTTCGACATCGCGACGCTGATCGTGCTGGACCGCGAAGCCGACCCCGAACACGAGCGATCTATCGGCATCGGTATGACCCCGGGCGACGCGTCGTACGCGCAGCCCTATTTCTACGTGCTGCCGTGGCCGGCGCTGCCGCGCAACGAATTGCCGCCACTCGAAGGTGGCGGCAGGTGGCAGCGGGAGGGGTGGGTCGGCGCAGTGCTGACGGGTGAGGATCTGGTAGGCAGCGGAGCTGCGGCCAACATCCAGCGCGAGCAGGCGCATGCGTTTCTCGCCTCGGCCGTGAGCCAATCCCGCGCCCTGCTCGCCCGCTCCGACTAGAACGCCACGACCAGCCCAAGACCGTAGACGAGCGTCCACCGGTGACCGGCCCAGTCCACCTTGAACGCCGCGGCAAGCCCGAGGTCCGTAGCGAGCTCGATCTCGCCTTCGGCACCGACACGCAGCAGCAACTCCTTCTCGACTTCCGCCTCGTGTCCTTCCTCCGAGTGGCCCGCGACCTCCAGACCGGGAGCCGCGCTGAGCCTGAGCCACCGGATGGGATGGAAGTACAGCGGCACCGCAACGACGAGGTCGCGCTCGATCCGACTGCTGGCGAAATCGACGATCAGCCCCACGCCCCAGGGATACACGATGACGCGCTCGTAGTCCGCCCCGGCCGTGAAGCCCGTGTCGTCGGTGTCGAGATGGGTGGACGCGCCCAGAAAGAGGCCCACGGCGTTCTTGTTGCGGTGCTCGTCGCCGTGCTGCGCCGCGCCATGCCCAGCTTGCTCCTGCGCCGGCACAACTGACGGCAGGAAGAGCACCAACAGCGCACCAGCCAACAACGACCGTCCCGTCATCATCACCCCTGGTCACCGGCAAACGGCTAATGGATGGGATTACCTCGCAGGCAGCCGGCGGGCGTGCAACACAATGAAGGACGCGTTGTGGGGCGCGCCGAGCGCTCCCAGCGTCGCCGACTCGTCAAGCACCAGCGCACCACGGAACTTGACCTCGTAGGTCTCACCGTCCGGCCTGCGCCCGGTCGCTTGCTCCAGCGCTGCGGCCTTGAGACGCGCCACGCTCCATTCGGGGCTCGCATTGAGACTCACGATGTCCCACACCTCCGGCACCCACACGCGCACCGTCATGCGTGATCGCCTCCGGCCGGGGGCAGCGTCGAGAAGAACCGCCCGATCGCCCCGTCGAACAAGAGCGTCGACGCCCGCACACGCGTGCCGGCCTCGGACGCGAACACCGCCAGCGTCAGCTCCTCACCGCCCTGTCCGCGAAACGTGGCAAAGCTCTGGCCCTCGTGCTCCACGAACGCCGCCTGGTTGGGGTCGCGCTCGGCGAAGAACGCCTTGGCGCGATCCAGCACCTCGGCCGGAGCTAGGGACGTGCTCGTCTCATGCATCATTGCTGCAACCTCTGTGGATCGGTCGCCACCGTCGAGTTCGCCACACAAGATAACTCCGGTACGACGCAGGCGTGCTCGTCACGGTCACTGCTGTGCCGCCGGCCCGAGTGTCACTCACGTCCGAGCATCCTGCGCACCGTCGCCTCGACCTGCGAATTGGGGACGGCTTCGGCACCCGCCTCCCGGGCGTCACGCAACGCCTGCGCCCCGACGTGCGAGCCGAACGCCACCACCCGTGTACCGGCAGCAACGAGCTCACGCACTTGCTCCAGCGTGACCGCGCCCAGCTCGACCACCGCGTACAGGGCGGGACCCGAGCGGACCGCCGTGTATCCGCTCAGCTCGACCAGGGCCTCGAGCTTGGCGCGGAAGAACAGGTCCCGAGTCGTGAGCAGTACCGATCGCTCATTCGGCGGGTTCGACACGGGCACGCTCCTGCGTTACGGGTGGAACGCCGCGGAACAGGTCCCGCAGGCGCGGCTTGCGACGCAGTATCAGCACCACGTCGCCCGAGGGCGGGTGCGCCAGACCGTCGAGCGTGAGGTAGAGCGGGAGCCGAGCCGGCGGCACTGCCACGTGGTACGCGCCTCCATGCCACACGAACTCTGCGACGGCGGGTCGCTCGCGCACGAGCTGCTCCATGAACACGTCGTCGTCCAGCCGGTAGATCCCCGCGGCGACACGCTCCCCCGCCTGGTAGAACAGCGGGTCGAACGGGCGTCCCGCCGCGCGCGCGAAATTCTGCTCCGCTGCCACGTCGAACGCCTCGAGCTCCTCGGAGCGGGCACGCCACTCCAGGTGGTGGCGCAGCTCGTGGAGCAGCGTGTCCCACGCCTCCTGCTGCCAGTCGAAATCGGGGCGTTCCGCCGCCAACGCGTTGAAGGACCCGTGGTACAACACGACGTGCGATTGGATCTCGTCCGTTCCCGTATCGAAGGGAACGCACTCGCCCAGCGTGTACACGTGGGCGTCCACCGGATGGGGAATGGCCTTGGGGCTCACGTCGATGGCCGCGATGCCCGCCAGGTACTCCTCCGGGACCTCGGCCGCGAGCCGCTCGGCCATCGCACGGAAGTGCTCAAAGCGCATCGGCACATCACCCATGACGCTCGCTGCTGCCGCGACTATCCCTCGCGGGCCTGGTTCTGCGCCGCGATCCCGTGCGTGTGGCGCGCCAGCCAGCGGTTGGCGAGCAGCAGAACGGCCAGCACCACCCCCCACTGGAAGAACAGCGTCCCCACGTTTGCCTCGCGCAGTGGGTCGAGCCACCCCGCCAGGTCCTCACCCCGCACTTGATAGACCCACCACCCCAGGAGCACCAGCGCCTCGAGCGGCACCAGCAGGGTGATCACGAGCTCCCACCCCCGCCCCACCTTGATGTCGGAATGCTCGTGGTTCAGCTGCTGCTCGCGGAACCGCCGCGCCCCGTAGACCAGAATCGCGATGGCGAAGAACAACCCGGAGAGCATGAGCGCCACACCCCACACGAAATCCTGGTTGTGCAGGAACCGCAGCGAGAGCGCCGACGGGAACCCAAGCAGGAACCCGACCACCCCGACCACGCGAACCGCGCGGCGGCGCTCCATGCCCGCATCGCGCAGCACACGGGTGGCGAGCTCGATCATGGCGACGAGGCTGGTGAACGCCGCGAACGTGAGCGCCAGGAAGAACAGCATCATGAAGAACTGGCCGAACGGCACGCGGGCAAACAGCTGGGGCATCCAGATGAACGTGAGCCCCTCGTTTCCGGTGCTGAAGATGGTGCGCTGAATGAGATCGGCCGACAGGGCCTCACCGTTCTGCACCGCCTCGGCCAGCGCCGGATATGCGGCCAGCGCTCCGGGATCGGCGGCCAGGTTCGCGACCAGCTGCGGCACCACCGCGAACACGGTGCACAGCACCATGATGCCCGCCAGGAGCGAGACCAAGTTGTTTGCCGTGGGCAGCATGAACGCGTTGAGGACGGTGTCTTCCTGCGTGCGCAGATACGCCGCGTACGCCAGGATGAGCCCCCACCCGGCGCCGGTGTCCCACGCATTCTGCGTCAGCGCCTCGATCCAGATGCGTGCGTTGCCCAGCGCCTCCCAGTCGACCGTGAACAGGTACGCCAGGCCGTCGGAGGAGCCCGGCAGCGTCACCGCCCGGATCGCCAGCGCCACCACCAGAATGATCAGGGTGGGCATGAGCACCTTCGCCACGCGCTCGATCGCCCGCACGCCGCGGGCCACCACCAGCGTGCCGGTGCCGATGGCCAGCCCGTGGAACAGCACTGGCCACCACGAACCCGTGAAGCTCTCCCAGAACGCCCCCGGCTCCTGCCGGGGTATCTCCCCCAGGAGCGAGGCCACCACGTAGCGAATCGTCCACCCGGCGACCACCGAGTAGTAGAACATGATCGCCGTCGCCACGAAGGCGATGAACGCGCCCATCCAGGCCCACCGCGGCCCCATCATCTGGATGAACGCGCCCACCGGTCCGGTGCGCGTCAGGCGTCCGCTCCCAAACTCCACCAGGATGAGGGGAATGGACCAGAGAAATAGGAACGCCAACCAGGCGACGATGAACTCGCCCCCGCCGTTCTGCGCGGCAATCCGCGGGAACCGCCAGATGTTGCCGGTGCCCACGGCCATGCCGAGCATGGCGAGCATCATTACCCAGCGTGAGGAGAAGGCTTCGCGCTTGGGATTCACGGCTGTCCTCAGCTCAGTCGGGCTTCGAGACGTGTGACGATGTAGTCGCACGTAAGGGGCTGTCCGGTAGCGTGGCGCACGAGCTTGTGGACCGGGTCGGTCTGGCCCCGTGCCATCAGCTCATGGACCGCCGCCCCTGCCTGCGGATCGCGGTACCACTCCTCACCGAACCGCTCCACGAAGCTCCGGGTCAGGACCGACTCGAACTGCCACGCCCGCAGATAGCGGGCTGAGTAGAAGCCGGGATCGACGTCGAGCAGGCTGTCATCTTCCAGGTAGCGACACCGGGTCGCGTCGGAGAGGAGTTCGGCGTACCGCGCGCTCAAGCCGGTGAAGTCGCTGCGATGCAGCTCCAGCTCATACACGAGCTTGGCCGCGTACCGCCGCACCATGAACAGCTCGCCGACCGCGAGCTCGAAGGTGAGGCTGTGAGCGTCACGCGCATTCAGGCCGCACGTGTGCACGAGCCACGCGGGATCGATGGTCAGGTGATCCCACAGCATGGCGTATCCTTCGGTGACCGAGTTGTCGCCCAGCCAGCGCGCGGCAAACGGGAGGTCGGGCATCACCGACGCGAAGTGCATCGCGTGGCCCAGCTCGTGCCAGAAGGTGCGGTAGTCGCTGTGGCCGCCCCGTGGCCGCAGCACCAGGTAGACCTCTTCGGGCACCCGTACCGGCACGCAGAACGCGCGGGGCTGCTTCCCCTCCCGCTCCTCGGTATCGAATCGCACGCGGCCGCCCTGCGTCGCGTCCAGCCCCATTTCCTGCATCTGCCGGATCGCCGTCTCAACCAGGGCATCGGCCGGGAAGGCAGCGTCGAACTGGTCCGCGCGGAACAACCGCACCGAGTCGGCCCTGGTGAGATCCGCCACCGGTATGTCGAGTCTCCGCTTCACGAGCCGCGCGAGGCTCTCCTCGTACATGGCCGCGGTGCGCTCGAGGAAGGCCCGGGCCTCCCGACACAACGCGTCCAAATCGATCCCGGCGAGGGCCCCCACGGCCTCCACGTAGTCGCCCATCCCCAATGACCGCACCGCCTCGTGCTCCGCCAGGAAACGCTCCCGCCGTAGGTTCCCCAGCCCCTTCGCCCCAGCGCTGGCGCGGGCCACGTCGAGCGCATTGCGGAACGTCCGGTCCGCGGAGTTGGACAGCTCGATGGGAACGCGCAGGTAGGGCAGGCTGGTGCCGTCCACCTCCACGGTGGCGTCCTGCTCCCACACGAGTTGGCGCTCCTCGAACGGCGCAACCAGGCGTCCCACGCGGGTATCGACCGCCCACTCCACGAGGGCGTCGGATCCGCTCGCGCGCGCGGCTTCGAGCGCTCCGTCGCTCACCAGCACGGAATGTCTCTGGTAGATGGTCTGGAACTCGGGATCACCCTTCATGCCGGCGCCGGTGAGGTAGTACTCCAGGCCCAGCTCCTGGAGCATCGCCTCGCCCTGCGCCAGCAGGGTCTCGAGTTTCACGGGGCGAGCCGCTCGAGGAAGTAGCCGGCCAACTGGTCGGCGTGCACTCGCTCCTGCACCAGCGAGTCGCGGTCACGCACGGTGACCGTCTGGTCCTCGAGCGTCTGCCCGTCCACGGTGACCCCGAAGGGCGTGCCCGCCTCGTCCTGCCGCCGGTAGCGTCGCCCGATGGAGCCGCCGTCGTCGTAGAACACCGGGAACCGACCCCTGAGGTCGTTGCAGATGCGGTGCGCCACCTCGGGCATCCCGTCCTTCTTGACCAGCGGGAAGATCCCGACCTTGATCGGCGCGATAGAGGGCTTCAGGGCCAGCACGACCCGCTGCTCCCCCTCGACCTCTTCCTCGCGGTAGGCGTCGACCAGCGTCACGAGGGCGAGGCGATCGGCACCGAGCGACGTCTCGATGATGTACGGGACGTAACGCTCCTTGGTAACCGTGTCCACGTACTCGAGCTTCTTCCCCGAGTACTCCATGTGGCGCTTGAGGTCGAAGTCGGTGCGGTTGTGGATGCCCTCGAACTCCTGCCAGCCGAAGGGAAACTCGTACTCGATGTCGAACGCCTTCTTAGCGTAATGGGCCAGCTCGTCGGGGCCGTGCTCGTGGAACCGGAGCTTCTCGGGTGTGATCCCGACGCGGTGATGCCACTCCATGCGGCGCGCCTTCCACTCCTCGAACCAGCGTTCGTCCTCGTCCGGCTCTGGGCGATACCGAAGGGTGGCTTCTGGCGGGCCGCCTGCATCACGTTGAGGTAATTGACGTAGATCCCCTGCGCCGTCTCCGGGCGCAGGTACACCACGGAGGCGGCGTCCTCCACCGGCCCCATGAACGTCCGGAACATCAGGTTGAACATGCGGGGTTCGGTGAGGTCACACTGGTCCGCTTCACCGGGCTTCTTGCTCGGCTTCTGCGGGCACTGACCCTGATCGAGCTGGTCGGCCCGGAAGCGCGCCTTGCAGGTGCGGCAGTCGACCAGTGGGTCCGTGAACCCCTCTACGTGGCCCGAGGCTTCCCACACCCGCGGATGCATCAGGATCGCGGCATCCAGCCCCTCGATGTCGTCGCGCTCGTACACCATGGAGCGCCACC
Source organism: Gemmatimonadota bacterium (assembly GCA_039584455.1). Classification (GTDB taxonomy): domain Bacteria; phylum Gemmatimonadota; class Gemmatimonadetes; order Gemmatimonadales; family GWC2-71-9; genus WVYX01. The sequence continues at coordinate 14,675 of JBDGXT010000013.1, read as the reverse complement.
ATTGCTCCTTGAGGTTCTTCTTGAGCTCAACACCGAGCGGGCCGTAATCCCAGACGGAGCCAACCCCGCCGTAAATCTCGGAGGATTGGAAGATGAAGCCCCTGCGCTTGGCCAGGGACACGAGCTTGTCCATCAGTTGGGTATCAGCCATTGGCTGCAGAGGCCAGTGTGGAGAGAGGGACCGAAGCGCGAAGTATAGACGGGGCTCAGGGCGCCATCAAGCGAAGGGTGTGACGTATCACCTCTCCCGCCCGGCGCTCGAGGTCGGCTGCGGACCACACACCACCACCCGACTCCACTACCACCCCGTCGGGCGCACCAGCGACTTCGGGGGCCAGCAGCACCGCCGGCACTCCGGCGTCCTGCGCCTGACGGATCACCTCGCCCGTTAGCTTCCCCTGCAGCGACGTGTGGTCGAATGCCCCTTCACCCGTCACGACCAGGGCCGCATCCCTGAGCGCGTCGCCGAACCCGTTGGTCTCGAGCGCCCACTTCGCACCCTCACGCAACGTGCCGCCGCCGAAGTACAGGACCCCGAACCCCAAGCCGCCCGCCGCGCCCGCGCCCGGGGCGTCCGCCAGGGAGCCCTTCCCGGCGACCGCGGCGAGCCGCTCGAGCCCCGACTCCAGACGCTCGGCCTCCGCAGGCGAGGCCCCCTTTTGGGCGGCGTACATCCGGGACCCCCTCGGCCCGGTCAGGGGGTTTCGCACGTCGCACAGTCCCACCAGCTCGGCACCGGGCCGAGTGCCCGGCTCGAGCGCCGCCAGCTCCGCCAGGGCACCGCCACCCTCCACGAGCGCAGCCCCCGACGCGTCCCGGGGCACCCAGCCCCACACCCGTGCCATCCCGACACCCCCATCCATGGTCGCGCTGCCTCCGAGGCCCACGTAGATACGCCGCGCTCCCGCCGTGGCCGCCTGCCGGATCAACAGCCCGACACCTCGCGTGGTGGTGACCAGAGGATCCCGCTCGCCGGGTTCGAGCAGGCTCAGGCCACAGGCGAGCCGCGACTCGACAACCGCGGTCGCGCCATCCAGCCAGCCGATTTCGGCGGAGATCGGACGCCGCAGGGGATCCTCGGTGGAGTGCGACGAACGGCGAGCCAGCTGCGGTCCCAGGGCATCCAGCAGGCCGTCTCCCCCGTCGCTCCCTCCCAGGACCAGCGGCTCGCCTCCGGCGGCCCGGACGCCGGCGGCCAGCGCCGCAGCCACCTCCACCAGCGGCAGGGTCTCCTTGAACGCCTGGGCCACCACCACCACCACTGGCCGGCCCCCCCGGGGAGCGTCGCTCATGGCATAGACCACAGAATGAGAATGGGGGTACGCACGTCACAGATTGTGACCGGACGCCGTGTAAGATTATGAAAGTCATTCACTTGTGCAATCATAGGGAGCTTCTTAGTTTGCGCCTGAGCTCGGCGCCTGAGGCGCCCAGGAGGCCAATGATCGATAGCGGCGGCAACGGCAGCACCGGGGTGCCCCGGGTAGCGGCGCCGCCCAAGGAGATCCATCTGCGGGATCTCTGGGCCGTCGTCGTTCGCCACTGGCGGCTGGTGGTGCTCCTGACCCTGCTGGTCTCGGGCGGCGCCTGGCTTTCCGGCCGCGGCGCGATCGCGCGGTACCAGTCGGGCCTCACCGTTCAGATCTCGTCTCCCAAACAAGTGTTTGCCCGCTCCGACGATATCGACGTCGACGAGCTGGCGCTGCGCACCGACCCCATCCTGTCCGAAGCCCTGGTGCTCACGACCCAAGCCCTGGCCCTGCGCGTGGCGCAGACCCTCGAGCTCCAGCTCGAGGTCGTGGATCCCGAAGTGTTGCGCGGTGCCGTGTTCAGCGAGGTCGCGGTGGACTCCGGCGCGCTGCTGAGCACCTACGAAGTGTTCCAGCGGGGACCCGCCGACGGATGGGAGTTGCGCTACCCGGACGGCACACTCCTCGCGTCCGGCCCGTACGGCCAGCGCGCCCAAGGGCCCGGTTTCTCGTTCCAGGTGCTGCCGAGGGATGACGACGAGCACACCGTGTCGTTTGCGATCGTGGACCCCGACCAGGCAGCGGCGTGGGTGCGGGCGGGGCTGGGGTACCGAGTTCGCGACGGGACCAATGCCGTGGACATCTCGTTCACGGGAAATGACCCCACCCTGGTGCCACGCGTGCTGAACCAGGCTGCCCTGGAGCTGCGGGAGGACGGCGCTGAGCGGGCGCGCAACGCAGCGGCGCGCAGACGGGAGTACATCGCCGAGCAGCTGGACCGTGCGGAGCAAGCCTCGCAGGCGAAACTGTCCGAGGTGCAGCAGTTCAAGGAGCGCCAACGGATCACCGACCTCACCTCCGAGGAGCAGGCCATCGTCCGCGCCATCACGGACGCGGAGCAGGACAAGCAACGTCTCCGGGTGCGGCTTTCCACGCTGGAGGGAGCGGTCGGCGCAACCGACACCTTCGGGATCGAGGAGCTGAACCGGCTCGCCGCGGTCGAGGGCACGGAGGCCAACACCGTGCTCTCGTTCCAGATCAACCGCCTGCTGGAGCTGTACGACGAGCGCCGCAGCCTCACGGCCGGAGCGATGGGCCTGCGCGAGGACAACCCCCAGGTCCAGGCCATCGACGAGCGCATCGGGGACTCCCACATCGGCCTGCACGCGGCGGTGGCCGCTGCCAAGCGGGCACTGCGCGACCGAGACGAGGCGATTGACGAGCGGATCAGGCAGCTGCGCGGCCGGCTCATGGCGTTCCCAGGGAAGGAGACACGGATCGCCCAGCTCGAGCTGGAGAGCAGCATACTGGAGGACACCTACCGCTACCTCCTGGGGCAGTACCAGCAGGCACGGATGCAGGAGATGACCATCGCGCCGTACGTCACGATTCTGGACGGCGCGTCACCCGCCTTCCGCATCGGGACGAACCTGCGACAGAAGGTGATCCTCGGGTTCCTGGTAGGGCTGCTCCTCGGTTTGGGCGGCGCCTTCTTCCTCGAGTACCTCGACCAGACGATCAAGAACGCGGCCGACGTGGAGCGCGTGGTGGGAACGCCCGTGCTGGGACGCATCCCGCTGGAGGCCAAGCTCGCCTCCGCCCCCAACGGGCGCCGCCAGCGTGTCGTCGTCCTGAGCCAGCTGAGCGCGGACGATCCCGCGGTGGAGGCGTTCCGCGCGCTGCGCACCAACGTCACGTTCGTGGGGGCGGACAGGCCGCTCCAGTTGATCGCGATTACGAGCCCCGGTCCCGGTGAGGGCAAGTCGACCACGGCGGCGAACCTGGCGCTGATCCTGGCCCAGGGAGGCAGCAAGACACTGCTGATCGACGGAGACCTGCGGCGCTCCCAGGTGCACCGGGCGTTTGGGCTGGTGCAGGAACCGGGCCTGACCGACGTGCTCATCCACGAGGCTCATCTGCGGGAGGCGGTGCGCCCCGGAATCGCCGAGCACCTCGACGTCCTTCCCGCCGGCCAGTCCCCGCCGAACCCGGCGGAGCTACTCGGATCCGACGCCATGCACCAGGTGGTCGCCGAACTGCGGCGCGACTACGAGTACATCGTGATCGACACGCCGCCCTCACTGCCCGTCACCGATGCACAGGTCGTCGGCTCCACCGCAGACGCCACGATTATCGTCATGCGCAGTGGGGAGACCGAGGAGACGGCAGCTCAGCGGGCGGTTGAGCAGCTGCGCCACGTGCGGGCCCGCGTGGCCGGGGCCGTGCTGAATGGAGTGAGCGTGCGGCGCGACCGGTACTACAGTTACTACCGCAGCGACAAGAGCCTGCGCCGCCGGGACCGCATGCCGCGTCGGTCGCTGCGCTCGCGCATCGCCAGCAGTCTGTAACCTCTTTCCTAACAACAAGTTACACGTGCCAACGCCCGGCTCACGCCCGGCGCACAGATTCCTGTCGGGAGTCGAGGCCCCCCGCTTGGCCGGAACCGGCTCTCAAATGTCGGGCAGACCGAAGACGCCTCGCCCCGCACTCGGTTCTAGGGCGCACAGTGTGTGGCAGGCGGGCCCCCTAGGGTTTCGGCCCTAGGGGGTTTCTTCGTTTGTGGGCTCCGGCAGATCGCGGGGACGAGGGCCTACCGAAGCGAACCTACGGTGGTAAGTGGGTGGAGCGAGGCCAGGGTCCTACCGGAGCGAACCTCACGAGCACTGACCTGCAGTGAGCCCGAGTAGCCATGGTCGGCCTTACTTCTTCCGTGGACCGGAGTTCTGTGGAGGCTACTGGCGAGTGCCAGTTCGCGCAGGTAGGGCCTCGGCCGAGCCTACCGAGCCTCGAGTATCTGGTCACTCCTCGTCCCCACGCTCACGTAGCGCACGGGCGTCTCCAGCAGAGTCTCGATGCGGTCCAGGTAGGCTCGTGCCTGCTTGGGGAGGTCCTCGGGTCGGCGAACCTCCCCGGTGGGAGTGCCCCACCCCTCGAGCTCCTCGTACACGGGCTCCAGCCGCTCCAGGCGCCCGGCATCGGCGGGGAAGTCGTCCAGCGGCTCGCCGTCCACCCGATACCCCACGCATACGGGGATCGGCGAGATCGTATCGAGCACGTCCAGCTTGGTCACCGCGAGGTCCGTGAGCCCATTGATGCGTGCGGCGTAGCGCGCGACGACCGCGTCGAACCACCCACAGCGGCGCGGGCGCCCGGTCGTGGCGCCGAACTCGCCACCCAACGCGCGCAGCTTCTCGGCATAGGCCTCGGCCGCCTCCGAGGGGAACGGGCCGTTGCCCACGCGCGTCGTGTAGGCCTTCAACACGCCCAGGACCGCGTCGATCGCGGTCGGGCCGATGCCGGCCCCCACGGTCGCCCCGCCCGCCGTCGTATTCGACGAGGTGACGAAGGGGTAAGTCCCGTGATCCACGTCGAGCAACGCGCCCTGGGCACCCTCCAACAGCACGTGCTGCCCGCCACGCACGGCGTCCAGCACCACACGGCCTGCATCTGCCGCCAGTGCGAGCACCCTGGGGCCGAGCCGCTCGAGCAGTGCCACCTGCTCGTCGGGATCGATCCGCTCCTCCGCCCCGAGCGCTTCCAGCAACCGGTTCACCCGCTCGACCCGCGCCCGCACGACGGTCTCCAGGACAGCTGGGTCCCTGAGGTCGGCCACCCGCAGGCCGCGGCGCCCGTACTTGTCCTCGTAGGCCGGCCCGATGCCCCGTCCAGTAGTGCCGATCCGCTGGTGGCGCTCGCTCGCCCGCTCGACGGCCTTGTGGTAGGGCAGCACGAGGTGCGCACGGTCCGAGATGAACAGCCGGCCCTCGACCTCGATTCCGCGCTCTTCGAGCTCGGCGATCTCGTCCAGCAGGGTCTCGGGATCCACGACCACCCCGTTGGCCACCACACAGCGGACCTTGGGATGCAGGATTCCCGTGGGGATCTGGTGCAGGATGAACTCGTCTTCGCCCTTCACCACCGTGTGGCCGGCGTTCGCTCCACCCTGGTAGCGTACAACGAAGTCGGCGTGCTCCGAGAGCACGTCGACGACCTTGCCCTTGCCCTCATCCCCCCATTGCACTCCGACCACTACCACACACCGGCGATCAGGACCGAACATGGCTGTCACTCTCCCGGACAAAAAAAGGGCCCTGGGGCTCCCACCAGGGCATCCTCTGGCGCAAGCTATTTCGGGATCAGCGGGCCGTCAACCGAGCACGAGCTCTGCTGCCCGTGCGGCTGCCCTCCCGGCCTGCACCGCCGAGGCCACATCCACCCGCGCCGCCACATCACGCGGCGTGTGCACCACCCCCAACGTGTGCCAGTCTCCCCGGCTCACGGTCACGCCCGGCATGCCCGCCTGCGCCAGCACCGCTCCGTCGACGAAAGTCCCGAGGGGCAGCGGCCGCACTATCGCTTCGTGCCCTTCGTCGCCCAGCGCTGCGGCCACCGCGCGAGCAACGTCCCGGGCGGAGGCCGGCGATTCCGCCGCCCCGGTCGCGGGGGAATGCACTTGCAGCCGGTACCGACCGCGCGAGTCAACGCCGTCGAAGTTGATGAAGGCGCCGGTCCGCGACGCGTGCGCCACCCATGCCCTCGCGCCCTCCATGCCAAACTCCTCGGCCCCGGTGAGCAGCACTCCCACGTCCTCGCGCCGCGCCAGATGCTCGGCCGCCACGAGTGCGGCAACGATCCCCGTAGCGTTATCCACGGCCCCAGCCGAGCCGTTCCCGGGCGCGCCGACCGAGAGAATCCCTCCCCCGATGAGTGCCGGGACGACGAAGACCGTGGTCCACACCGGCAGTGGTTCCAGAACGCGGAGCGCGAGCAGCGCGAGCAACCCGGCGAGCCCGAGGACGGCACTCACGGCACCGATCACACGCCCGCGCAGCGAGACGCGTTGCGACTTGGAGTCCAGGTGCGCTACCAGCCAGAGGGCAGGATCGCCGCGGCGTCCCACCAGGCTCGTGGCCTCCACTTCGGCCGCCCGAATCGGGAGGTAGCCTTGCGCCACGCCGTGTGTCACGAGGGCGACCAGCCCGAGCACTCCCAAACCGATGAGGGGCACCGGCCAGCCGGGAATGGGAATCAACAGCAGCGGGCTCAGCGCCAACGTCGCCCAACCCAGGCCGGCGCCGGCGACGGTCGAGGCTGTGACCCGGCGCGGAGCGGCCGCGAAGTGGAACGGTTCGACGTGGTAGCCCAGCTGCCGCAGCCGTTCGGACACGGCCTGCTCGACGGCCCGCAGCGCCGGCGTTCCCGGCAGGCGGGGAACCGCGAGCACCTCGAACAGTCCCCCGACCCAGGACGGCACCACGTCAGTGTGCGGTCAGGTGAGCTTCCTGGAGCACCCCGCCAAGGCGGTCCCGCTCGCGTGCGTCCAGATCGGTGAGGGGGGATCGCACCGGCCCACCGGTGAGACCCACCAGGTCCATGGCGGCCTTCACTCCCGGCACTCCCCGCTTCCCGACGATCTCCTTGTGCAACGGGGCAACCGCTTCCTGCGCAGCACCGGCACCGGCCCGGTCGCCCGCCTCGAATGCCGTCCCGATCCCAACCGTCGCCTCGGCGGCGAAACACGCCACTGCCGCGATGGCACCAGCCGCACCCATTTCCAGGGCGGCGTAGTACAGTGCACCCGAGCCCATGAACAGCGCCCACGCCGGTGCGACGTCGTGGTACATGGCGAAGTTCTTGAGATCGCCCGTGGAGTCCTTGATCCCCCAGATGTTTTCGTGCGCCGCCAAGGCCGCCGCGACCGCCTCGGTGATCGGGGTGTGCGTGAGCTTGGGGAAGTTGTACAGCAACACCGGCACCGGGCAGGCGTCCGCCACCTGCCGGAAGTGGTCGATCAATCCCTGGGTCGTGAAGACCGGGGAGTAGTAGGCCGGTGTCCGCACGAGGACGGCGTCCACCCCCTCCTCGGCCGCCGCGTGGCAGGCCGCCACCGTCGCCCGCGTCGATTCGCGCCCGGTGCCGGCGATGAGCCAGCGGTCACTCGGCACCACGTCCCGGAGCCATGCCACCACCTGTCGGAACTCTTGCTCCGAAAGCAGGGGGGCTTCTCCCGTCGAGCCCGCTGCCACGAGTCCGTTCGCTCCCACCTCGAGAATGACGCGACCGTTCTCACGCAGGCTCACCGGCGCAACGTCACCGGTCGTCGGATCGAACGGGGTCGTAATGGGAACCAGCAAGCCGTTGGGTCGGTCCTGTTTCATGAGTTGGCTTCCCTCTTCGTCCGCATCATCGGCCGTCTAATCGGCAGCGACGTCCGCTTCCTCGAGCTTCCGCTCGAAGGCCTCGAGATCCACGGCGGCGGCCCGAGCCGTCTCAACAGTCACGTCCCCCGCGACCACTAGAGCGATCAAGTGTTGGTCGAGGCTCTGCATTCCGTGCTCCTCGCGGCCCTCCTCGATGAACTGCTTGAGCTCACCCACCCGTGTGCGATCCCGAATGAGTTTCCGAATGTCCGGTGTGCACGTCATGAATTCCACGGCGGCGACTCTGCCATTGCCATCCGCCCGGGGGAGCAGCCGCTGGGAGACGATCGCCTGTAGCGAATCGGCGAGCCGCACCCGCGCCACTTCCTGCACGTCCGGCGGGAACAGTGCGACGAGCCGGGCGACGGTCGTCGTCGCATCGAGTGTGTGTAGCGAGGAGATCAGCAGGTAGCCCATCTCGGCAGCCTTCATGGCCGTGTCGACCATCTCGTGGTCGCGCAGCTCTGCGATCTGAATGACATCCGGATCCTGCCGCAGGGAGGCGCGTAGCCCCGCCCGGAAGCTCTCGGTGTCGGGGCCGATCTCCCGTTGCGTGACCGAGGAATTCGCATCACGGTGGAGGAACTCAATCGGGTTTTCCAGCGCGATGATGTGCTTGTTCAACTTGGCGTTGATGTGGTTGATGAACGCTGCCATTGTGGAGCTCTTGCCGCTCCCGGTCACGCCCGTCACCAACACCATGCCGCGTTCCTGCTCCGCGATCGCCTCGAGCTCCATCGGCAGGCCCAATTTCTGGAACGTCGGCACCTCGAAGGGAATCACCCGCATCACCACCATGAACGACGACCGTTGCCGCAGGATGTTGACCCTGAAGCGGCCGATTCCCGCTGCGCCCCACGAGCAGTCGTAATCCCGGATCTGTTCGATCCGCGACCGGTCCGCCTCGAGCGGCATCAACTTGGCCGCGATCGCCTTGGTCTGCTCGGGGGTGAGCCGCTGTTTGGTGAGGGGAACGAGCTTGCCGTCGATGCGCGCCCGGAACACGTCGCCCGCCTTGATGTGGATGTCCGACGCACCGCGCTCCACCGCCGCCTTGATGATGTTCTCCATGCTCAGTAACCCGCTTGAGGATCCACCACGTTCTTCAGGCGCTTCCCAGTCAGGTAGCGCCGCACGTTGTGTACGATCAGGGCCGTCTCGCGTCTCCAAAAGCCGGTCGAGACGGCGCCGGAGTGCGGGAAGACCAGCACCCGCGGATGACCCCACAACGCATGTCCCGCCGGCAACGGCTCCTTCCCAAACACGTCCAGCACGCACCCCCCCAATTGCCCCCGTTGAACCTGCTCAAGCAACGCCGCCTCGTCTAGGAGGCCGCCGCGAGACAGGTTGACCACGAACGCCCCGCGGGGCAGCGCCTCCAGCACCGTCGCGTCGATCGCACCATCGGTTTCGCGCGTCTGCGGCACCGCCAGCACCAGGACATCACTGTGACGGGCGAGGTCGACCAGATCGGCCGGCCCGCCCACCCACACCACGCCGGCCGGACGGCGGCGCGTCGGGCGTCGCCGAGTGCCTCGCACTTGCATGCCCACCGCGTGGCACCGCCTCGCCACGGCTCGTCCGATCCCGCCGAGGCCCACGATTCCCACCCGCGTCTCCGAGAAGTCCTTGACCGGTACGGTGCCGTCGGTGAACTCGTCCTTAGCCCAGCGTCGTTCGCCCTGCGCCGCCACGGCCCAGTGGAATCCCCGCACACAAAAGGCAACGGCCGTGAGCGCCCAGTCTGCCAGCGGCTCGGCGTGGATTCCCCTGGAATTGGTGAGGGCGGCACCGGTGGCGAGCAGCTCGTGTGTGAGAGAGGCGCGCGCCCCCGCGGCCGCCGTGTGCGCCCAGCGCAGCGTCTCTGCAGCCGCGCTCGCCACGCCGGCCGGGACCCCCCAACCGAAATAGAGCTCTGCTCCACGGGCCGCAGCCACCGCCTCGTCGGAGGCGGCCGCTCCGTCGCCGTCACTCACCGAGAGCGCGCCGACGCTCACGACGTCCCATCCGTGGCCCAGCGCCCTCCGGATCGCCTCGACCGACTCCTCAGGCACCCGCCACACCGGGCGGGAAGAGGCGAGGTCGACGACCGCCCGCCTCACTCCTCGACCGAGATCGTGAACGCGCCCGACGTGCGCAGGAGCTTGAGCTTCGCCTGATCGTGAAGCCGGGCCGGTCCACTCATCGCCACGTACACGACTAAACGGTCGCCCCGCGGCTCCGAGCGGATCTCGGCCACCTCAAGCCCGGTCTCACGCACGATGCGCTCGATGTCGGTCACCGCATCGGGTCGGGGCTCCACCTCCACGATGATGCGCAGGATGCCGCCGTAGCTCGTGAGGTATCGCTCGAGCGGCCGCAGCAGGCCGAGCACGAGCAGCACGAAGAAGGTGGCACCGGTGGCCTCGAGGACGGCCCCGGCCCCTACCGCGACCCCGATGGCGGCGACGAGCCAGATGGTGGCCGCGCTGGTTAGGCCGCTGATGTGCCCCCGGCTGTGCAGGATCGTGCCGGCGCCGATGAAGCCGACGCCGGTCACGATCTGCGCCGCAATGCGGCCGGGATCCCCGTATGGGCCGGCGATCTCGACGGAGAGCCAGGTGAACAGCGTGGAGCCGACACAAATCAGGACGTTGGTGCGCAGGCCCGCGGCCTTGCCACGCAGCTCCCGCTCCAGGCCCACCGCCGCGCCGAGCACGATCGCCATGGCGAGGGAGCCGAGTAGGTCGAGCCGCAACTCGCGGGCGAGGTCGACCCAGAAGTCGCTCATGTGCGTGCCGGCGCCACCGTCTTGCCGGGAAGGAAGCCCATCCGGCCTCGCACCTCACGCATCGTCTCCTGTGCAACCGCCCGGGCGCGATCGGCCCCTTCGGCAAGCAGCTCCCGCACCCGATCCGGATTTGACCGCAGTGCCGCGGCTCGCTCGCGGATCGGAGCGAAATCGGCGGCGACGTTATCGGCGAGCACGCGCTTGCAGTCGAGGCAGCCCCAACCGGCAGCGCGGCACTTATCCGCCACTTCCTCGACCGTCTCAAGCGGCGAGAACAGCTGGTGCAGGGCATACAGGTTGCAGATTTCCGGGGTCCCGGGGTCCTTCTTGGTCACCCGGGCCGGATCGGTGACCGCCGGCCGCAGACGCTGCCAGATTGCCTCCGGCTCCTCCAGGATGCCGATCGTGTTCCCCAGGCTCTTCGACATCTTGGCTTCGCCGTCGAGCCCGAGGATGCGGCGGGCCTTGCCGACGAGCGCCGCCTTGGGCTCGGGAAAGAAGCCGCTGCCGTAGCGCGCATTCCACTTGCGGGCGATCTCCCGCATGAGCTCGATGTGCTGCACCTGGTCCTCGCCCACGGGAACGGTGTCGGCCTTGTAGAGCAGGACGTCGGCCGCCTGCAACACGGGGTAGTTGAGCAGGCCCGCGAGCACGCTTTCTTGGCGTTGCGACTTGTCCTTAAATTGGGTCATCCGCTCCAGCTCTCCGAGCGGCGTCACACTCATGAAGACCCACGCCAGCTCGGTGTGCTCCAGCACGTGCGATTGGACGAACAGCACGCACTTCTCGGGATCGAGCCCGGCGGCGATCAGGCTGACCGCCATGTCGAAGGTGCGAGCCTCGAGCTCTTGGGGCTCATAGTCTTGGGTGATAGCGTGATAATCCACGATGCAGATGAAGCACTCGTGCTGATCCTGCAGCGTCACCCAATTCCTGACCGCCCCGAGGTAGTTGCCGATGTGGAGCTCGCCGGAGGGCTGAATACCCGAGAACACACGTGACATCGCGCTCAACCTAGGGTTGGAGTAAGGGGACCGCAAGGTGAATCAGCATCGAGACTTACTGCACCTCGCCACGACCGCGGCACGGCGCGGCGCCGACCACATTCGCTCGATCGAGCGTCCCACAGACCCCGCCAGTTGGGGACTCAAGGGCGTGAGCGACTTCGTGACGCAGGTGGACCGCGACTCCGAAGCCCTCATCGGCGAGACCCTCCTGGCCGGAGCGCCCGACGCCGTCGTGCTGGGAGAGGAACTCACCCCCGATGCGAGTGGCTCGGGGCTCGTCTGGGTGGTCGACCCACTCGACGGCACCACCAACTACCTGCACCAGTACCCCGCGTATGGTGTGAGCATCGCGGCTATCGTGGACGGCACGCTCACGGCCGGGGTCGTCCTGGACGTGAGCCGCGACCTGCTGTACCACGGGTCGGCCGGCGGAGGCGCGTGGTGCGGCGAGCGCCGGCTGCAGGTCTCTCCGGTGACCGACCCCGCCCATGCGCTCATCGGCACGGGATTCCCGTTCAAGGTGCTCGACGTGCTCGCGGAGTACCTCGAGCAGTTCACCACCATCCTCCGGAACACCAGCGGGATCCGTCGAGCCGGCGCCGCGTCGCTCGACTTCGTCGATCTCGCGCTCGGCAGGTTCGACGGCTTCTGGGAGCTGTATCTCGCGCCGTGGGACGTCGCAGCCGGCGCGTTGATCGTCAGGGAAGCCGGCGGCGTGGTGACCGATCTCGAGGGGAACGAGCCCGTAGTACGGCACGGCGCATTCGTGGCCGGCAACCCGGCGATCCACGCCTGGCTCCTCTCGATCCTGGGAGGGTAGCGGGGTTCGTCGCTAGGCCGGGGTGGTGGCCGGCACGGTCGTGATCACCCGGGGGCCGTCAGGCTCTATGACCACCGTGTGCTCGAAGTGGGCCGAGAGCGACCCGTCCAGCGTCACCACCGTCCACTTGTCGTCCAGCGTACGGATCTCGGGCCGCCCCATGTTGACCATCGGCTCGATGGCCAGGGTCATGCCCACCTGGAGGCGCGGTCCCCGCTTGGGACGGCCATAGTTCGGAATCTGGGGCTCCTCGTGGAAGCTCGTCCCGATGCCGTGCCCCACGAGCTCGCGCACCACGCTGTAACCGGCCCCTTCGGCGACCGTTTGCACGGCGTGGCCAACATCGCCCACGTGATTGCCGGCAACGGCCTGCTTGATGCCCACGCCCAACGCCTCCTGGGTGACACGCAGCAAGCGTTGCACGTCATCGCCGACGTCACCCACGGCCGCGGTCGTGGCGGAGTCGGCGTGCAAGCCCTCCAGGCACACACCGCAGTCGATGCTCACGATGTCCCCGTCTTCGAGCACACGCTCCAGCGACGGGATGCCGTGCACGATCTCTTGATTGATCGATGTGCACAGGGACGCCGGGAAGTCGTACAGGCCCTTGAAGGAGGGGCGCGCCCCCGGGTGGGTCCGGATGAAGTCCTCGGCCAGCTCGTCCAGCTGCCCCGTCGTGACCCCGGGCGCCACGTGGCTCACGACCAGCGCAAGCGTGTCGGCGAGGATCTTCCCGGCCGCCGCCATCGTCTCGATCTCGCGAGCGGACTTGATGGTGATCATCGCCCCACGACCTCCCGCACTCGTCCGGCAATCTCCTCGATGCTGCCCATTCCCGCCAGGTTAGTCAGCAAACCACGCTCCGTGTAAAAGGCGATCAGCGGCGCTGTTTGTTCCGCGTAGACCGCGAAGCGCTGGCGGATCGTCTCCGGGGTGTCGTCGTCACGGCCTTCGCGCTTGGCCCGCCCCATCATGCGGCGCACCAGCTCGTCCTCCGGCAGGTCGATGCAGAGCACGTGATCGACCGCGGCTTGGCGGCCCGCCAGCAGCCGCTCCACGGCCTCTGCCTGTGCGACCGTGCGGGGGAAGCCATCCATGATGATGCCGCCTTTGGCCTCAGGCGACGCCAACACCTCTGCGATCAACCCGAGGATCACCGTATCGGGGACGAGCAGGCCCTGATCCATGTACTGCTTGGCCTCTCGACCCAGCGTGGTATCCCGCTCCACGCCGTCCCGTAGCAGATCTCCGGTGGAAACGCGGGGCAGTCCGGTGTGCTTGGACAGCAAAGCCCCCTGGGTGCCTTTGCCGGAACCCGGGGGGCCCAAGAGAATGATGTTCATGCGGCCTTGGCCCTACATATAGCGGCCCCGCCGGCCGCGGAACTTCACCCGTCCCTGCTTCATGAAATCGTCGTAGTGCCGCAAGTGCAGGTGCTGCTGAACTTGAATCCACGTATCCAGCGCTACACCGACCACGATCAGCAGCGCCGTGCCGCCGAACTGGAAGGGCACGCCGAACGTGTCGAAGATGAAGAACGGCAGCAGGGCGATGAGCGTGAGGAACATCGATCCCGGCAGCGTAACCCGCGTCAACACTTCGTCGATGTAGTCTGCGGTCGCACCGCCGGGCTTCACCCCGGGAATGAACCCACCTTGCTTCTTCAGGTTCTCCGCGATGTCCAACGGATTGAAGATAATCGACGTGTAGAAGTACGTGAAGAAGATGATGAGCAACGCGTAGCTCGCATAATACACCCCCGACCCCGGACGGAACATCTCCGACATGGCCCGCAGCGCCGGGAGGTTGCTGAACGTGGCGATGGTCCCGGGCACGATGATGATCGCCTGGGCAAAGATGATCGGCATCACGCCCGCCGAATTGATCCGGATCGGGATGAAGGTCTTCTGCCCCTCGCGGATGCGGCCGCGCCCCATCACCTTGCGCGGGATTTGAATCGGAATGCGCCGTGCCGCGACCGTCACCGCGATCACACCGGCGATCACGCCGACCATCACGAGGAGCAACACGATGAGCCCCTGCGCCGTGATGACCCGCGTCTGCACGAACTGCAGGGTGCGGAAGCTGCCGGGCAGGAAGCCTTCCATGATCGAGAAGAAGATCATGAGGCTCATGCCGTTCCCGATGCCGCGCTCGGTGATCCGCTCACCGAGCCACATGATGAACACCGCACCGGAGGTGAGGGTCATCATCGTGGTGGCGCGGAAGCCGATACCCGGATCGAGCACCGCGTTCTGTCCTTCGGCGAAGATCGCGAACCCGTACGCCTGGAACGCCGCCAGCACGACCGTCACGTACCGCGTCCACTGCGTGATCCGCTTCCGGCCTTCCTCCTCCTTCTGGAGCTTCTCCACCATGGGGAAGACCGCGCCGGCCAGCTGGAACATG
>JBDGXT010000173.1:0-4340 GCA_039584455.1 Gemmatimonadota bacterium | reverse complement strand
TTCAAGTCGAGGGGTGCGGGGCTCTGCCCCTGGTGCGGGTGCTCCGGGCCGGCGTAGACCTTGAGCTTGTGGCGCAGCACCTGTCGTCCCAGGGTCCCCTTGGGGAGCATGCCGTACACGGCCTTCTCGATCACGCGCTCGGGATGCTCCTTCAGCATCTTCGCGACGGGCACGAACTTCTCGTGTCCCATGTATCCGGTGTGCCGAAAGTACTGCTTCTGCTCCATCTTCTTGCCGGTGAGCCGCACCTTCTCCGCGTTGACCACGACCACGTAATCCCCGCCGTCCATGTGCGGCGCGAAGGTGGGCTTGTGCTTGCCACGAATGATCTGCGCCACTTTGCTGGCGAGCCGCCCCAGCACGACGCCCTCGGCGTCCACCACGAACCAGCGGTGGTCGAGCTCAGCAGCTGTCGGCGAGTACGTCTTCATCGATCTGGGAAACCCCGTAACCCCGTGCAAGTGTGCGAATTAAGACAGTCACGAATGCTAGCGACCGCTTTGGCAGTGGTCAAGCCTCGGCTAGAGCCACTTCCACCAGTGGGGTGCCCTTCTCGACGGCCGCTCCGGCCTCGACCAGCACCGCCTGCACGACACCCGGCCCCGCGGTGGTGATCTCGTTCTCCATCTTCATCGCCTCCAGCACCACCACGCCGGCGCCCGCCTCGAGCCGCTGGCCCACCTCTACCTCGACGCGCACCACCAGCCCAGGCATCGGCGCGCGAATCAGGCCCCCGGCCGCGTGCCCGGCGCCCCGCCCGGTGAGCTCGCGCAGGGCCTGCGTGCGCTCGTCCAGCACCTCGACGGGCCAGCCCCGGCCGGAGGCCTGAATCGTCCAGCCATCCGTGCCGCGTACCATCGCAAAGGTCCGGGCCCGGCCGTTCACGACCAACTGTCGCAACGGGGTCTGGGGGATGCCGACGAGAGCCGCGCGCACGGGGCGCCCGTCCAACTGCACTGAGTCGCCCTTCACCTCGACCGGGATCGTCCGCTTGCCCACCGTCACCGTGTACTTCACGCCGCCTCCAGCACTGCCAGGGTCTCGACGTGGCTCGTCTGCGGAAACAGATCGTAGGCAGTGACCGCGCCGAGCCGCAGGCTCGGCATACGCGCGACGTCGCGGGCCAGGGTCGCCGGGTCGCACGAGACGTAGCTCAGCCGGGCCTTTCCGCGGCCCGCCGCCCACCCATCGAGCGCGGTCGCGACCGACTTTCCGACCCCGCCGCGCGGCGGGTTCACGATCACCACGTCGGGCTCGGGCAGGCGATGCAGCACTTCCTCGACCCGCTCCGCGATCCGCTCGACGGCCCCGTGCGCCGCCCTCCGCTCCCGTCCCCACTCCACCGCGCGCCGGTCCGCGTCCACCGTCCAGACGCGGGCACCGCGCGCCGCCAGTAGCTCGGCGGTCTCCCCAACACCGCCGTACAGGTCCCACGCCACCGCACCATCCAGCGGACCCAAGGCAGCCACGGCATCATGGCGAATGCGCACGCCGAACTCGGGGTAGACCTGCTCGAAGGCCACCACCGGGAACCCCCGCTCCCGGCCTGCGACCGCACGCGGCGCGCCGCGACCGGGTCGCCACCAGATCGTGCAGCGTGGCTCGTCGAGTGCGGCAAGCAGCGGCGCCGCGTCCCACGGTGCCGCGTCCGTGGCGCCCACCACCACGTGGAGTCCCCCGTCCCTGTCCTCGCGCAGCGTCACGCCGTCCAGCGTCGCGGGCAGCAGGTTCGAGTAAGGACGCAACCGGGCCCACAACTCCATCACCCGCTCGCGCGTGATAGGGCAGTCCTCCAACGCGAACACCCGTCCTGGATCGTCGAACCGGTGGAACCCGAGCTGCCGCCCGCGTGCCGCCAGGGTGACCCGGGTGCGGTATCGCCACGCGCTCGGCGCGGGCACGATCTCCGGATCGTCGACCTCCTGCCGCGCGATCCGACGCAGCGCATCGCCCACGATGCGCCGCTTGGCTTCGAGCTGCCCGGCCGGCGCGAGGTGCTGCAGCTGACAACCGCCGCAGCCGTCGTCCGTATAGTGGTGGCAGCGCGGGTCTACCCGGTCCGCGCCGGACGCCGACCGCTGGCGCACGCGGGCCCGGGCAAAGCGGCGCTTCCGCTCCACGACCTCGAGCTCCACCAGGTCCCCCGGCGCTGTGCGCGGCACGAACACCGTCATGCCGTCGTCCAGGCGGCCTACACCGTCGCCACCCGCGGCGATGCGCTCGATGGTGACCGCGCTCATCGCAGCCCGCGCAGACGGGAGACGCGCAGCCAGGGGCTCTCGCTCTGCCCCGCCCCGTCGGCTTCGGCGACAGGGACCATGGCGCTCCGCGCCTCGTCCTCGGCGAGGGCCGCCGCGACGGCGATATGCTCCAGGTCCTCCTCGCTCAACTCGGACGCGAGCAGCGCATCGCCCACCTGGTCGAGGTAGCCGATGTCGTACTCGCCTTTCAGGAAGGTGGCCTCGTCCATCACCCGCCGATGGAACGGCTGCGACGTCGGCACTCCCACGACGACGAGCTCGTCGAGCGCCCGCCGCATGCGCCGGACCGCGCGCTCCCGGTTCTCCCCCCAAACGATCAGCTTCCCCAGCAGCGAGTCGTAGTACAGGGTGACCTCGCTCCCCGTCTCCACGCCGGCATCCCACCGCACGCCCGGACCGGAGGGCGCGTGGAGGTACCCGATCCGGCCGGTGGCCGGCAGGAAACTGGCGAAGGGATCTTCCGCGGTGAGGCGACACTCGATGGCGTGACCGCGCGGGCGCATGGGGCGATTGGGGCAGGTCATCGGCTCGCCCGCCGCAATGCGCAACTGCTCCCGCACGATGTCCACCCCGTAGACCATCTCGGTGACGGGATGCTCGACCTGGAGTCGCGTGTTCATCTCCAGGAAGTAGAACTTCCCATTGGGGTCGAGCAGGAATTCGACCGTCCCGGCACTGAGGTACCCCACGGCCTGCGCCGCCTTCACGGCGGCCTCCCCCATGCGCAACCGCAGGTCGAGGTCCACCGCCGGCGACGGCGACTCCTCGATCAGTTTCTGGTGCCGACGCTGCACCGAGCACTCCCGCTCTCCCAGATGGATCGTGTTGCCAAACCGGTCGGCCAACACCTGGATCTCCACGTGGCGCGGTCGCTCGACGAACTTCTCCAGGTAGATCGCGTCGTCGTCGAAGGCCGACTTCGCTTCGGACGAGGCTTGCGCGAATCCCTTGCGCGCCTCCGCGGCGGTCGCCGCCACGCGCATGCCCTTGCCGCCACCACCGGCCGCCGCCTTGAGGAGTACCGGATAGCCGACTTCCTCCGCTGCGCGCACCACGGCGTCCGCGTCGGCCAAAGGCTCCGTGGTGCCGGGCACGATGGGCACGCCGGCCTTGGCCATGCGCCGCCTCGCCTCGGTCTTCTCGCCCATGGCCCGAATCGCGGATGCGGGCGGCCCGACGAACGCGAGCCCCGCCTGCTCCACGGCCTCCGCGAACCGGGCCTGCTCGGCGAGGAAGCCGTACCCCGGGTGAACCGCATCGGCCCCGGTCCGGCGGGCCGCATCGAGCAACCGTTCCACGCTCAGGTAGGACTCGCTGGCCGGGGCGGGACCCAGCTCTACGGCGGCGTCCGCCGCCTTGACGTGGGGGGTCAGCCGGTCCGCCTCGGAGTAGACGGCGACCGCCTCGACATCCTGTTCGTGGCAGGCCCGGATGATGCGGAGGGCGATCTCCCCGCGGTTGGCGACCAGGACGCGCTTCATGTGCTACAACGGAATGTTCCCGTGCTTGCGCGGATGCACGCTCTGTCGCTTGGTCAGCAGGCTCTGGAGCGCCGAGATGAGCCGTGGCCGCGTCTCGCGCGGGTCGATCACGTCGTCCAGGAAGCCGCGCGCCGCCGCCAAGTAGGGGTTGGCGAACTTCTCGCGGTAGTCCGCTACCAGATCGTCCAGCTTGGCCTCGGGATCGTCGGCCGCGGCGAGGTCCCGCTTGAACAGGATCTCCGCAGCGCCCTTTGGCCCCATCACCGCGATCTCGGCCGTGGGCCACCCGACATTGAAATCGCCCCGCACGTGCCGCGAGCTCATCACGTCGTATGCGCCGCCGTAGGCCTTGCGGGTGATCACCGTGAGCTTCGGCACCGTGGCCTCGGCGTAGGCATAGAGCAGCTTGGCACCCTGCTTGATGATGCCCCCGTGCTCCTGATCGACGCCCGGCAGAAAGCCCGGCACGTCCTCGAACGTGAGCAGGGGGATGTTGAACGCGTCGCAGAATCGGATGAACCGCGCGCCCTTGCCCGACGCCTTGATGTCGAGCACCCCGGCCAGCACCGCCGGCTGGTTGGCGATGATCCCGACCGGA
>JBDGXT010000172.1:0-4340 GCA_039584455.1 Gemmatimonadota bacterium | reverse complement strand
TAAGGACATGGTGTGAGCGCAGATCCAGTACGACTGAGCGGGGACGATCGGGACGTTGAGCTGCTCGAGCGGCTCGCCGGTGCCAAGGCGCGCCTCCTGGAGCAGGTGGGACGCCGCATCGTGGGACAGCGGGAGGTCCTGCGGGGCGTCCTCACGGCCATCGTGTCGGGCGGCCACGCGCTGCTCATGGGGGTCCCGGGACTGGGGAAGACGCTCATGGTTTCCACCATCGCCGACGCCCTGCACCTCGACTTCGCCCGCATCCAGTTCACGCCCGACCTGATGCCGAGCGACATCACCGGGACGGAGATCATCGAGGAGGACCTCTCCACGGGGAAGCGCTCCTTCCGCTTCGTCCACGGCCCGGTGTTCGCCAACATCGTGCTGGCCGACGAGATCAACCGCACCCCACCCAAGACACAGGCCGCGCTGCTCCAGGCCATGCAGGAGCACGAGGTCACGGCCGCCGGCCAGACCTACCCGCTCCCGGCTCCGTTCTTCGTACTGGCCACCCAGAACCCCATCGAGCAGGAGGGGACCTACCCCCTGCCCGAGGCCCAGCTCGACCGGTTCATGCTGGAGGTGGCCGTGCAGTATCCCGACCGGGACGACGAGGAGCGCATCGTCGAGACCACCACGGGGGATGAGCAGCACGCGGTCGAGGCCGTGCTCAGCGCCCAGGAGCTGGTGGAGATCCAGCGCCTGGTGCGCCGCATCCCGGCGCCCAAGCCGGTGGTGAGCGCGGCCGTGAACCTGGCGCGCATGACGCGGCCGGGCGACGACGCGCCCGCGCTCATCCGGGAGTACGTGAGCTGGGGCGCCGGCCCGCGCGCCTCCCAGTACATGGTGCTGGGCGCCAAGGCCCAGGCGGCCCTCGATGGGCGGCCCATGGCCGACCTGGACGACGTCCGGGCGGTGGCCCTCAGCGTGCTGCGGCACCGGGTGGTGGTGAACTTCGCCGCCGAGGCGGCCGGGCGCTCCGCCGAGGGCGTGTGCGGGGAGCTGATTGACGCGGGAGAGTGGATGAGCAGCGGCTAAGCGCTCACCTCCGGTGCCGCACAAAAAGCAGGTTGTGCGACCTGGGGCCCGAGATCCGGAGCCCGGTGATCTCACCCCGGGATTACACCACCGCACCCCGCCGCTTGAACACGAAGTAGACCCCCACGCCCACCGCCGTGAAGACGAGGCCGACCCAGGCGTGTAGCGGTCGCTCGACCAGCGTGTTGATCACGAACCACACCGAGATGCCGACGAACAGTGCCGGCGTGACCGGGTACCCCCACGTCTTGTAGGGCCGCTCGGCGTCCTTGCGGGTGCGGCGGAAGATGAACACGGCCGCCCCCGCCAGCGCGAAGAACACCCAGTCCATGAACACGACGTAGGTGATCACGTCCTCGAACGTGCCCCAGAACAGGAGCAGCACGACGGCCCATGCGCTCTGCAGCAGGATGGCGTTGGCCGGCGTGCGGAACCGCGGGTGTACCTCGGCCAGCTTGCGGAAGAACACCCCATCTTCGGCCATGGCGTAGTAGATGCGGGGCGTCGACAGGGCGAAGATGCCCGCGGTGCCGAACACACTGATCGCGATCACCAGCGCGATGATCGTGCCGCCGAACGGGATCACCGTGCTCACGGCGTCGGCGGCCACGCTGTCGGAGGTCGCGATGTCGCCTACCGGCAGCAGGAACAGGTACGCCAGGTTGGTGAGCAGATAGACGACGGCAACGATGAGCGCCCCGAACACCATGGCCCGCGGCACGGTACGACGTGGGTCGACGGCCTCTCCAGCCACGTAGCTCGCATGCTGAAACCCGCCGTACGACCAGAGCACGCCGATCAGCGCGAGGCCGAACGCCGCCGTGAGCGAGCCCGAGGGGGTGACCTCGACCGGGATGCGCATGGTGCCCGCCTGGCCGAACAGCAGCCCCACGACGATCAGTCCTGCGATCCCCACCAGCTTGAGCCCGGTGAAGATGTTGGAGAACATCTCCCCCGCTTTGACCCGGACCACGTTGACCACGGTGACCACTACGATCGCGAGCAGCGCGACCACGGTGATCGCCGTCTGGCTCATGGGGAAGATGAACGCGAGATAGGACGCGAACGCGATCGTGAGCGCGGCCATCGCGCCCGACGTGATCACCAGGAGGTAGGCCCAGCCGTAGAGGAACCCGAACAGGTCGCCATAGCCCTCCCGCAGGTAGGCATACACCCCGCCCGCCTCGGGGAACATCGAGCCCAGTTCGGCGAAGGTGAGCGCACCGGCCAGGGCGATGACCCCACCCAGCGCCCAGACCAGCATGATCATGCCGGGCGAGGGGAGGTGCCCGGCGATCTGCGACGGCGTGAGGAAGATTCCCGACCCGATGCTCGAGCCGACTGCCACCATGGTGAGGCCGTAGAGGGTGAGCTCCCGGCGAAGGGTGGTCACTCCTCTACCGCGTTCTCGGCCCAATCGACCAGCTGCTCCGCATCCTCCAGTACGTCGGCTGGCACTTCGTAGTAGCGCTTGAGCGTCTGTTTCTCGGTGGGCTTGAACGGCTGCATGCCCCGCTTCTCGTACTCCGGACGCGTCTCCTCGGTGGTCTTGAGGTAGACGCGTCCGCCCGAGACGATCCCGAAGAAGATCGTACCCGCGTACAGCCCGAAGCCCCCGAACATGCCGCGGGCGGTGACCCCCGGCAGCTCGCGCAGCTGGTCGAGCACGTACTCCTTGAACGACTCGTCGCGGGCCATTACCAGTCCGTCCCGCCCTTGGGCGGCGGCCACGCACCCAGCTGGCGCCGCAGCATCACGATCTCGCCCAGATGGTAGCTGTTGTGACACAGCACCATGAGCACATTGTCGCGCACCGTGTAGTGGCGATCGGGCTCCACTACCCGGTCCAGGTCGATCTCCCCACTCTCGAGCATGGCGTCGAGCTCCCACAAACCGGCAGCGAACCCCTCGATGGCCTCGCTCCAGTCGTCGTCACTCTCGGGAGCGGCCGGTGCAGCCCACCCCTCGGCCGCGTGCTCCGGGCTCGGCGCCGGCTCGCCCCGCATCCGCGCCAACCCGATGTCCTGCCAGTAGGTCATGTGCATGACCAGCTGATGGATGGAGTGCGTAGCACCATCGAGCACCGCCCCCGCGTGCTCCGCGGTCACGCCCTCCAGCGCGTGCAGCAGGTGCACGTGGCTGTCCGTACCGTAGATCTGCCTCTTCAGTGTCGTGTGCTCGCTCATCTCGTCCTCCCGGCGGCTCCGCCCTGCCGCCTCCGTGGATGAGAGGTATATTCGCCACCTCCCTCCCACAAGGAGCACACCATGGGTCAGCCCGTCGCACACTTCGAGTTCTGGTCGGAGGACCCCGCGCAGCTTGCCGACTTCTACGCCAAGGCGTTCGACTGGAACATCAATCACGTCGAGGAAATCAGCTACCACTTGATCGAGAGCGGGGGTGAAGGGGGCATCGGCGGCGGAATAATGACCCCGCAGAAGGGTCCCTGGCCCAGCAACATGACGCTGTACATCAGCGTGGACGACCTGGAGGCCTTCAAAAAGCGCATCACGGCAGCGGGCGGGAAGATCGTGGTGGAGCGCCAGGATGTACCGAACGTAGGCGCCTTCGCCCTGTTCCAGGATCCCGACGGGCGACTGCTGGGGATCTGGCAGCAGGGGTAGCGGCTCCCGATCACGATGCACGTCGACACCGACTACGTCACCACGACGCTGGCGGACCTGGTCCGCATCAACTCCGTCAACCCGGCGTTCTCCGACGGCTCGACCAACGAGCGTGAGGCCGGCGCGTACGTGGGGCATGCCCTAGAGCAGCTGGGGATGGAGGTCACCACCCACGAGGCGGAGCCCGGCCGCGTGAGCGTCGTGGGCCGCCTGGCGGGGCGCACCAGCGGCAAGAGCCTGATGCTGTATGGCCACCTCGACACGGTGGGCGTGGGAGACATGGTCGACCCCTTCCGCGCGACCGTCCGCGACGGCCGGCTCCATGGCCGCGGCGCGTACGACATGAAGGGCGGGCTCGCGGCGTGCATCGGCGCGGCCAAGGCGCTGCGCGACGCCGGTATAGAGCTGGCAGGCGACGTCCTGATCGTGGCCCCCGCCGATGAGGAGGTAGCCAGCATCGGCATGCAGGAAGTCCTGAAGCACCACCACACCGAAGCCGCCGTCGTGACCGAGCCCACCGAGCTGGGCGTGTGCCTCGCGCACAAGGGCTTTAGCTGGATCGAGGTCGTAACCCACGGGCAGGCGGCGCACGGCAGTCGTTTCGACGAGGGCATCGACGCCAACATGCGGATGGGCCGCTTCCTGTCGCAGCTCGACGAGCTGGAGCAGGCGCTGCGA
>JBDGXT010000012.1:0-16922 GCA_039584455.1 Gemmatimonadota bacterium | reverse complement strand
GCACTCGGCGCCCCCCTTGCCGCACAGCAGGTGCAGGACATACAGGTCACGGCGACCCACGTCGCCGCCAACGTCTACATGCTTACGGGCCGGGGCGGCAACATCGGCGCTTCGATAGGGGACGACGGCGTCTTCCTGGTGGACGACGAGTACGCCCCGCTCACCGAGAAGATCCGGGCGGCGGTGGCCGGGATCAGCTGCGAGCCGATCCGCTTCGTCATCAACACGCACTGGCACGAGGACCACACCGGCGGGAACGAGCACATGGGCGAGGCGGGCGTGATCATCGTGGCCCACGAGAACGTGCGCGAGCGCCTGAGCACCGAACAATTCGTCACGTTCTTCGAGCGGCACTACGACCCCGAGCCGGCCACGGCGCTGCCCGTGATCACCTTCACCGACGCCGTGACGTTCCACTGGAACGACGACGTGAACCACGTGTTCCACATCGCGCATGCGCACACCGACGGGGACGCCGTGGTGCACTTCCGTGAGGCGAACGTGGTGCATTCCGGCGACGTCTACTGGAACGGCGTGTACCCCTTCATCGACGTTTCCAGTGGGGGATCGATCGACGGCATGATCGAGGCCGTGGACCGGCTGCTGGAGCTCGTGGACGCCAACACCAAGATCATCCCCGGCCACGGGCCCCTCTCCGGGGTCGAGGAGCTTCGCACCTACCGGTCGATGCTGCTGGCGTCGCGGGAGCGCGTCGTGGCACTCATGTCTGACCACAAGACCCGCGACGAGATCATTGCCGCCCGGCCGTTGGCAGACTTCGACGAGTCATGGGGTGGGTGGTTCATCCAGCCCGAGCAGTGGGTCGCGCTGGTGCACGACGGGATGGCGGGCAGGTAGCAGGCGGGCCGAAGCGGGAACTTCCCGGGCCGCGGAACCTTCCCAGCCCGGGGTCGGTTAGCAGAGGCAACCCTACAGCACGGAGGACACACATGCCCCGACCCACAGAACGACTTCCTCAGCCCCGACGGAGTGACCTGGGGCGTGGTGGGTGAGAGCGTGACCGAGAACAACACGGTCGCCAACATCGACCGCCTGATGAGCGCCGCCAAAGACGGCGGATACGAGCTGTTCGTGTCCCCCCATTACTACTACCCCACCGACCACGGCTGGAAATTCGGCGGGGCGCTGGAAGTCCTGATGCACAACATCGGCATGTTCGATCGCGCGTCGCCGCTGAGCCTCGAAGGGTTCGAGGGGTCCGGGGCCGACTGGCTCGCGCAGTACAAACGCTACATCGAAGACGGAAACACAGTCGTCGTCAGCCCACACAAGGTCTACGGGCCCGAGACCAACGACCTCGTGCTGCAACTGCGCAAGCGGGGCATCGACAAGGTGATCCTGGCTGGTATGTCTGCGAACCTGTGCGTCGAGGCACACATGCGAGAGCTGATGGAGCAGGGGTTCGAGGTCGCCGTCGTCACCGACGCGACAGCCGCGGCGAAGGTACCGGATGGCAACGGCTACGCATCGGCGATGACCAACTTCCGCTTCATTGCGAACGCCACGTGGACGACCGACCAGGCGGTGGAAGCGCTGGCAAACGCTCACTAACCACACCGCACTCACTCGGTCGCCTCTCGCCGCGTTGCGTCCCCACGCGGCGAGAGGCGCCCGCGTATAGGGACCTCCCTCAGCTCCCGTCTGGCTTCCGAGCCGTCAGCAGCACCGCCTTGACGCCGTAGGACTCCGCCGCGTCCCGTGTGGATTCGTTGCGGAAGTGGAATCCCAACATCTCTCCCTCCGGGAGAGCGCCTCCGATTCAGGCCGCCCAGAGCTTGGGATCGTTGACGATCGCCTGCGACAGCTGTCTCGCGCTCACGATGTCGGTGATCGAGATGCGTCCGCCGGGCTTGAGGATGCGGTAGATCTCCTTGATCACCCGCCGCTTGCGGAACGAGAGGTTGATCACGCCATTCGAGATCACCACGTCCACGCTCGCATCGGGCAGCGGGATCTCCTCCATACGACCCTCGTGGCACTCCATCTGAGTTCCAGTGGTCGCGGCGTGGGCCTGCGCCTTGAGACACATGGAGGGATTGAGATCGACGCCGACCACCTTGCCGGCCGGTCCGACGTGCCACGAGGCGATGATGCTGTCGAGTCCCGCGCCGCTTCCCAGGTCCAGCACCGTCTCCCCAGGCTGCAGCTCGCTGCGCTCGTGGGGATTGCCCACGCCGGCAAAGGACGCCACGGCACCGGCCGGCGCGCGATCCAACCACTCGGCCGAGTAGCCGAACATCTCGGCCGCCTCCCGCCCGTGGAAGAAGTGGAACTCGGCCTCCGGGGTGTCGGCGACCTCCTGGTACATGCGCAGGACTTCGCCCTTGAGCACCTCCTCGAGCGAGGCCTGCTCGTCGGCGATGTGGTGGGGAGAATCAGTCACTCAGCCTCCGGCGTGACGCATCGGTCAGTGATACGGAAATCCCGAAGAAAAGGCAATGCAGTTGGATAGGGGTCGCGGACTGCTATGGTGCGGGTGGGTGGCCGCCTCCCTCACCCACGTCGGCCGACCCACCCTCCCACGGCCGCCCTAGTCGACGCAGCACGACAACCCACGCCACGACGCCCACCGTTCCACCCAGCACACCGCCGACCAGCATCCACACGAGACCGACGTCGCCCACCTGGCGCAGCCGCGCGACGAAGGCGCCGAGCCACCCACCGAAAAAAGCGGCCGCCCACACCGCGACGGGCGTGAGCAGCCAGCCGGCCATCTGGAGCAGCCGGTTCGGTGGCTTGTGCGTCACCGCTTGGACAGCGCGTACGCGACGGGAACGTGGACGATCAGCGCAAGCGTCCAGGCGAGCGCCATCACGGCCGCATGCGCCGGCGCGATCCGCGTGAGCGTCACGATAGCGAACACGATCACCGCGACGCCGAGCGTCTGCCCAGTGGCGGCGAACACGCTCGTGCCCCTCTCACTCAGCACGGTGAACACCCAGGCACCCAGCCAGGCGAGCAGGGCTGAGCCCATCCACCACACCGAGACATACCAGAAGCCGCTCCCGCCGCCGATCTGGTCCCACGTCCAGTGGTACACGCTGAGCGGCCGCAGCACCGCCGTGTCGATTACCGTGAACGCCAGCGCCCCGAGCAGCCCCACCAGCGCCGCCCAAGCGATGCCATCCACGCTCTTGGGCCGCACCCAGAAGGCGGGCACGTAGCTGAACACCACCCCACCCAGCAGCACGAGCGCCGACTGCACGACGATCTCGACGGTGCCGGTCACGCCGCGGGAGATGAATGCGAAGGCCGCCACCCCCACCGCGGTGATGACACCCAGTTTGAGGCCCCCGCCCACGATGGTACGCACGTCCGCGCGCTCGGTTGCCGGCTCGACAGCTGATGTCATGTTACGGAGATCCTCTTTGTCCCTGGGTGAACGCCGCCAAAGTTAGTCGCGCCCCTCAGGGCTCGCCACCGCTGTTACGAGCCGAGTCCCAGCGCGAGCGCCGCGTGCCTGAGCCCGAGCAGCGTGAGGTTGGGCTCCACGGCATCGATCTCCTGGCACAGCGGCGCGATCGTCTCGGCGAGTCCGCCGGTGGCAACCACGTGCGGGACATCCCCGCCGGGCCACTCGGCCTTGATGCGACGCACCAGACCGTCCACCGCGTCGGCCGTCCCGAGCAACACGCCCGACCGGATGCAGTCTTCCGTGCGGCGACCGATCACCCGCTCGGGAGGCACCAACTCGGTTGCAGGCAGCTTGGCCGCTCGGCGAGTGAGGTTGTCGGCGGCCGTATACACCCCCGGCGCGATCACCCCGCCCAGAAAGGCGCCGTCCTTCGTGATGCAGTCAAACGTCGTGGCCGTGCCGAAATCCACGATGACCGTATCGCGGCCGTACATCACCTTCGCGGCCAGGGTGTTCATCACGCGGTCGGCCCCCACACTCTGCGGCTCGTCCACGTCGAGGGTGACGGGCAGGGGCGAGTCGGGCCCAACCTGCGTGGGGCTGAACCCCAGTGCGAGCTCGATCCCCTCCGCCAAAACCTCGGTCACCACCGGCGCCACGGAGGCCTGCACGGCCGCCCGCACTTCGTGCGTGGAATGGCCCGCATGCGTCAGGAAGGAAGTGAGCATGGCCGCCCACTCGTCGGGCGTGCGCGTGGTGACGGTGGTGACACGCCAGTGCGCGATCAGCCGGTCTCCCACGAAGAGGCCAAGGGTGATCTCGGTGTTACCGACATCGATGGCGAGGAGCATGGAACGGCTACCGGATGCCCCGCAGCAGCCCCCGCCGGCGCCACACGCCGTAGCACAACACACCGACGGCGATCAGGTGCACCGCGAGGAACTCCCACCCCAAGGCCGGAGTCGCTCCAACGGCGGGGAGCGGCGTGGCATGGATCAGCGAGGCGTGACCGGCCAAAACCACAGCCGTGTAGACGCTCGCCACCAACAGGGTCCCGGACAGCACGTACACCGATCCGGCCCCGATCGCACCCAGCGTCACGAGCCACCAAGGTGGAGTCACCCCCGACAACAGGGGCGCGACCGCGAGCCACCAGAGCAGCGCGACTGCCGCCGAGGCCAGCACCAGGACGAGTCCGGCGTGGTCCGGGTGTCCGATGAGCAAGCGACGGAACGCGAGCTCGAACGTAACTAGGCCGGCCGTCACTCCGATCACCGTGAGGAACACGAGGGAATCCACGGCCGTAGTGCTGCAGCCGGCGGCCTCCGGTCCCCCCTGCGTCGACAGCATGCAGAAGGTCGCGTCCTCACCCCCGCCGACCATCAGCCCCGCGACGGCCACCACCCATGGAGCCAGCCCGGCCAGCGCCGCCACCACGTACCACTCGACGAAGCTGCGCTGCTGCACATAGGCGAGGGCGATGCCCCAAGCGAGCACGCCCGCAACGACCACCACGAACATCCCAGGGGTGAGGAGCCCGGTGAGCTCCGGAGAGCGGGAGGGTCGGGTGGCGACGATGAGCGCGCCGGCCACGAGCGCCACTACGACCAGCATGACAGTCGAGAACTCTTTGCGCCACGGACCGTTGGGCCAGAGCCCCAGCGGGAGGTGCATCCCGCGCAGGATGAACCCTGCCACGATACCGAGACTGAGCGGCGCGATGGCGTCCCCGGTCACGCCGTGCAGCGTCTCGGTGTGGAGCAACCACCACGCTGCGATCACCAGTAGGATCGCCGCGACGCCCCGTGCCCACAACGGCAGGTCAAGCTGCGGCAACGCTGCCTCCCACGATCCGCTCCACACCCTGCTCGGTTTCCACCAGCAATGCTCCCTCGCGGTCGATGCCCATCGCAGTACCCACCACCGGTTCGGTGAGGCGGCGGCCGCATAGCCAGTCGTGTCGCGCAAACGTCGCCCGCTCGTCGTCCGTCAACTCGGGCACGTCCGGCAACACGTGCAGCCGGGGGACGAGACGTTCCAGCACCGCCACCCGACTCACCTCCGGCCGGATCTCCTCGAGCGCAACGGCCGTACCCTCCAGTTCCGCGGGCAGCGGTCCGTGCACGTTGAGTCCCACCCCGACGGCCACCCAGGCCACCCGGCGCCGGCTCCAGCGAGCCTCGCACAGGATGCCACCCAGTTTGCGGTCGCTGGCGACCACGTCGTTGGGCCACTTGAGCCCGGCGGCCACCTCAAGGTCGCCCAATGCACGCACCACCGCGAGTCCCACACGCAACGCCATGAGGCCACGCTCCCCTGCGCACTCGGGGCGTGCGAGGTACCCCAGCCAGATCCCCGTGCCTGGCGGGCTGAGCCAGCGCCGTCCCATGCGACCGCGCCCGGCGAGCTGCTCCTCGGCCAGCACGGTCGTGCCGGCGGGCGCACCTTCCGCGGCGAGGTCGTGTACCACGTCCAGCGTGCTGCCCACCTGCTGCCGCACCAGGCACTGCGGCGTCGCGAGCCGCCGCGCGAGGTCCTCGTGCAGCACACCGTCGTACGACGTCATCACACCAGCGCCCACACGAGCGTCACCGCACCCAGCGTCCAACAGTAGGGCGCGAAACGGTGAAACGCCCCCCGCTTCAGCAGCACCACCAGGAACCGGATCGCCGCGACGCCCGAGAGCAGCGCCGCCGCGAAGCTCAGCGCCAACGGCCCGCCCCCAACCGACGCCATGTCGGTCGAGAGGTGCGGGATCTGAAGTACCGCCGCGCCGGCGATCGCCGGGATGGCCAGCAGGAACGAGAACTCGGCGGCGCGCACCGGATCGACACCGTGCCACAGCCCGGCGGCCACCGTGGCGCCGGAGCGGGAGATCCCCGGCATGATCGCCAACGCCTGCGCCATGCCGATTCCGGCCGAGCCACCCGGCGTGGGCTCCTCCCGCCGCGACCCACCGAGCACGCCACGTGTGCTCCACAGGATGAACCCGGTCACCAGGAAGTCCGCACCGACGATCAGCAGGGAGTCGAAGACCCGCTCGAACCACTCGGCGAACAGCAGACCGACGACGGCGGCGGGAACCGATCCAATGGCCAGGAGCCCGATGTAGCGCCACGCGGCGCGCTGCCCTTTGACCGCACCCACCAGCAGCGCACCGAGCCGCGCGCGGTAGACCAGGATCACCGCGAGCAACGTCGCCACGTGTACCGCCACCTCCACCAACACGCCAGGCGTCGTGAGGCCGACGGCCGCCTCGGCCACGACGAGGTGTCCCGAGCTGGATACGGGAAGGAACTCCGTCAGCCCCTGCACCATCCCCAACAGCAGCCCCTGCCAGTAGGTCACTGCTCCATCGCCCGCGCGTAGAGCGCTTCGTAGCGGGGCACCACCCGCTCGGCCGAGAAGCTCTGCGCCCGCTCGACTGCCGCGGCCCTCGCCGCCCGCCAGCGCTCCGGCTGGAGCAGCTCGATCGCCGCGTGTGCCATGGCATCCAAGTCACCTACCGGCAGGAGCCGGCCGCTCACTCCGTCCTGCACGACCTCGGGGAGCCCACCGACATCGCTGGCCACGACGGGGACCCCACACGCCATGGCCTCGAGCGCACTCAACCCGAACGACTCCGACGAGCTGGGCAGCATGAAGAGGTCGGCGGCCCGCAGCAAGTCGGCCACCGCATCCACCTTTCCCAGGAACCGCACATTCTCGCCCAGCCCGAGCCGCTCCACCTCGGCCTCCGTCGCCGGCCGCTCGGGACCATCCCCCACGAGCACCAGCGCGGCGTCGACATGCTCGCGCACCTTCGCCAGCGTCCGGATCACGTCGGGCACCCGCTTCACCTCCCGGAAATTGGAGATGTGCATGAGCACCTTCTTGTCACCGGGAACCAGGGCCGAGCGGCAGCTGGGGTCGTCCGACGGACAGTATTCCTCCAAGCTCACGAAGTTCGGGATCACGTCGATGCCGCACCCCGTGCAGCCAAACGCGGCGTACGTCTCGTCCTTGAGGTACTGCGACACCGCAGTCACGGCGTCGGAGCGCTCGATGGAGAACTTGGTGACGGTGAAGAAGGACTTCTCCTGCCCCACCAAGGTGATGTCGGTGCCGTGCAGCGTGGTGACGACCTTCAGGTCGTGCTTGTCGCGGATCATCTCCTTGGCGAGGAAGGCTGCCGTCGCGTGCGGCACCGCGTAGTGCACGTGGAGGATGTCGAGCCGCTCCCGTAGTGCCACCTCCTCCTGCTTCACCGCTAGGGCCAGGGAGTAGGGGAAGTACTCCAGCAACGGGTAGGTCCCGCTCAGGTCCACTTCATGAAAGAAGACATGCTCCGCAAAGCCCCGCAGCCGAAACGGCGAGGCATAGGAAATGAAATGGATCTCGTGCCCGCGGCGGGCCAGCGCGAGGCCGAGCTCGGTCGCCACCGCGCCGGAGCCGCCGTAGGTCGGATAGCAGGTGATCCCGATGCGCATCAGTCGCTCCGCTCCTCCCACAGCACGGCAATGCGCCGCGCCAAGACGTCCGGTCCGTCCGTCGCGTCCAAAGTTACAACGGGATGACCGATCAATTGGTGGCGGAACCAGGTCTCCTGGCGCTTGGCGTAGCGGCGCGTAGCCACGCTGATCGTCCCCGAGAGCTCCTCCTCCGGGAGCGTGCCCTGGAGGTGCTGCACCACCTCGCGGTAGCCGACCGCGTCGAGGCCGGGCGCATTGGGGGCGATGCCACGCGCCACCACGCGGCGCACCTCGTTCACCAGTCCCGCCTCCAGCATGGCGTGCACCCGCGCCTCAATGCGTTGGCGCAGCACCTCGCGCGGCAGCGTGAGGTGCACGTACCAGGGCCGCATGATCCCCTCGGCCTTGGCCCGGGCCTGCCACCACGAGAGCGGTCGACCGGTGAACAACGCGATCTCTACGACCCGTTCGGCGCGCTGCCGCCCCCCGCCACCGTATTGCGGGTCGAGCCGGGCGGCCCAGCGACCCAGCCCCTCGGCATGCCCCGCCCACTGCCGCAGCTGGTCGCGCCGATCCCTGGGCAACGGCGGTTCCCGAAACAGGCCGTCGGCCAGGGCTCGCACGTAGAACCCCGTACCCCCCACCACGATCGGACGTCGATCACTGCCCGGATCACGCAACCAGTTTGCGGCGTCCGCGGCGAATCGCCCAGCGCTGTACCGCTCCCCCGGATCCACGAGATCGATTCCGAGGTGCGGCACGAGGCGCCGCTCCTCGGGCGTCGGCTTGGCCGTACCGATGTTGAGGCCGCGATAGATCTGGCGGGAGTCGGCCGAGATCACCACCGGCGCCCAGTACTCACGCAGCGCCAAGGCCACCGCCGTCTTCCCGACGGACGTGGGTCCCACGAGTACGGGGATGAGCGGCTTACGTTCGGCCAAAGCGGCGCTCCAGCTCGTGCCGCGGGATGCGCACGATGGCGGGCCGGCCATGCACGTCGTGGGGCGGGAGCTCGCAGGCAAAGAGCAATCTTATCAAGCCGCGCATTTCCTCGGGATCGAGACGCTGCCCGGCCTTGACCGCCGCGCGGCAGCCATAGGTCGCGGCGAATCGCTCGAGCCGATTGGCGAGCCCGCCCAGCCTTCCCCGCGCAAGATCGGCCACCAGCTCCTCGAAGCAATGCCGCGCGTCGAAGCGTGGGTGGGGATTGGGCACCGCATGCAGCACTACCGAGCGACCCCCAAACGGCTCCACCTCGAACCCGATGCACATCAGCAGCTCGCCGTATGTTTCGACCGCCTCGAGCTCCTCGGGAACGAGGTCGAGCGTCAGCGGCAGGAGCAGCCGCTGCGCTGCCCCGCCCTCTCCTTTGAGCTCCGCCATCGCCTGCTCGTACAGCACACGCTCGTGGGCGGAGTGCTGGTCAACCACCACCAGCTCGTCATCGGCCTGGAACACGACATAGGTGTTGAACACCTGCAGCAGCGTGCGGGACCGATCGAGCCCTGGCTCTCCGTCTGCTTCGGCCGCGTCGAACAGCGAGGCGGCCACGAGCGCCGCATCACCGCCTCCCTCGGGGGGCCCGGCGCGCCACGGAGCTGCCTCGCCCCGGTACGACTCCCGCCCACCCGGCTCCGCCACGAAGGACTCCGCCACACGGATGGCCCCCGCGGCCGCCAGGGACGCCAGACCCTCCCGCACCGCAGTCTCCGCTGCTTCCTCTACCGCCCGCTTGTCGCGGAACCGTACTTCGAGCTTGGCCGGATGCACGTTGACATCCACCCGATCGCCCGGCACGCCGATGCTGAGGAACAGTGTGGGCCGTGACCCCGGGGTGATGGCCCCACGGTAGCCGCCCTCGGCCGCCCGGATGAGGAAGGGATCGCGAAAGGGTCGGCCATTCACGAAGAGGAACGCTTTGCGTCCACTGGGACGCGCGTCGGCGGGTCGTTGCACGAACCCTCGCACAGAGATAACACCGCTGCTGTATTCCACCGGCACCAGTTGGTCGGCCACGCCGCGTCCGAAGAGCGCTGCGATGCGGTCGGCCACGCTCGCCACCCGGGGCGCGTCCAGCAGGGAGCGCCCCTGGCTGGTGAGCGTGAACGCCACATCGAGCCGGGCCAGCGCGAGCACGGTGAGCGCCTGCACCGCCGCACGCGTCTCCGCCTGGGCCGAACGGAGGAACTTGCGGCGGGCGGGCGTGTTGCCGAACAGCTTGCGCACGGTCACGGTGGTGCCCGGCGTCCTGGCTACCTCCTCGACCGTTTCCAGCCGTCCGCCCCGCACAAGCAGCCGCGTTCCGACCCCGGAGGCACTTCCGTTCCCGGCACTCGCCGTCTCCAACTCGAACTGCGACACGGAGGCAATCGACGCCAGGGCCTCGCCGCGAAAGCCGTACGTCGCCACCCCGACGAGGTCCGGTGCCGTGCGAATCTTCGAGGTAGCGTGTCGATCGATGGAGAGGACTGCGTCGTCGCGGTCCATGCCGCGGCCGTCGTCACTCACCTGCACGACGGTGCGTCCACCGTCCTCCAACTCGACGTGGATCGCCGTGGCACCTGCATCCAGCGCGTTCTCCACCAGCTCCTTGACCACCGACGCCGGGCGCTCGACGACCTCGCCGGCGGCGATCTGGTCGACGACGCGTGTGGAGAGGATCTCGATCTGTCCCACTAGAGCCGCACGACCTCGGTGCGCAGCAGCCAGCCGCGCTCGGTTCCCTCGTTGACCAGCACCCAGGCACCTTCTTCCCGCTCGATGCGCACGGGAGCGCCTTCCTCCAGCTGGAACTCCGCAGGTGCGGGCCCGTAGGGTGCGACCCGGAGCGGTGTCTGCGAGCTCATCACGAGAGCGACGGGGCGGGCGTAGCGCTGTCGCACGGCGAAGCCGTACCCGGCGACGACGAGGGCGAACGTCACCAGCAACACCGACCACCGCACCCGCGCGCGCGCCGCCCACACGAGCCACACGACGAGCCACAGGACCGTCGCCAGCGCAAAGGCCTCGACCGGTGTCACCGGCGCCACCCACGTGAGCGCCGACGCTGACCCGCCGGGCCCGCCAGCGAGCGCTCGGCGAACGGACGGGTCGCGCGGCGCGAGGCGCGCCGCCCGCAGCCATGCCGCGCGCGCACGCACGGGCTCTCCCAGCCGACCGAGCGCCGCCCCGAGGTTGTACCAATGCGCGGCCACGCTGGGGGCCGCCGCGGCACGCATCGCAAAGCTGTCCGCCGCCACTCGCACGGCGCCCGCCTCGTATAGCCGCTCCGCCGACTGCGCCACCGCCCCTTGGGCCAAAGCGGCAGCCAGGAGGACGACGGTTGCCGCACCCACGACGGCGGGGCGCGCTTTGCCGGCGCCGCCCACCAATGCGCGAAGCACCTCTTGCACCTCGAGGGTCAGCTCCTCGGGATCGGTCGACCCCTCCGGACCGTACAGCACCTGCCGTAGCCGATCGCGTACCCGGGCGGCGTGCGCCGCCAGCGGAGCCTCGACGCCTGCAGCGCGCAGGGCGTCGGCCAAGTCGTCACTCGCCCGCACCCGAGCGAGCGGCACGAGCCCCTCGAGCACGTTGCGGAACTCGAACTCGAGCTGGTGCAGGGTCACACCCGGCGGCGCCGCGGTCTTGCGGGGAACACCGCGCGTTCGGCGCGACCACACCACCACGTACCGTGCCGTGCCGACCGCGAGCGGCGGCAGCAACACCGCCAGGAGCCACATCCACCACGCCAGGCGATCCGCCAGGGTTGCCAGCGAGCGGGACGGCGCGGCAATCAGCGGCGGCACGCTCTGCACGGGCGCCACGCCACCCGACCCGCTCGGCGTCACGAACTCGACGGGAGCCGCCGTGAGCGTCACGTAGGTCTCGCGCCCCACATCGAAGTACACGTACCGCGCCGCCGGCACACGGTGCGTGCCTGCCGAGTCCGCCACGACCAAGTAGTCGAACACCTTTGTGCCGCCGACGCGGCCGTCCTCGGTCGAGAGTGCGACGTTCACCTCTTGCGGATACGCCCGCAGCCCCACAGGCCACTCCAACTCGGGTTCCGGCCACAACGCTACGTTTCCCTGCCCCGACAGCTCCACCCGCACACGCACGCCTCCGCCAATGCGGAGCTCGCCGGACGGCACCTCGATACGGAACCGCAACGCCCGCGCGGCCGCGCCGCGGTACCCCAGCGCGCCGCGGCGACGGGGCTGCGTGCGCACCGCGATCGTGCGCGGCTCGCTCTGCACCTCGTGGCGTAGCTCGCGGCTCAGGAACGACGAGGAGACGGGCAGGCTGTACGACACCGTCGCGGACCCTATCTCGAGCCCACCAGCCGTGAGGGGAAAGACGACCTGATGCAGCACGAACAGGTCGTACCACCGACCGTTCACCCGACGACTCGCCACCACGCCCGTCGGCGTGGGCCGGTCGTACGTCCACGCACCGCGCAGACTGGGCGGCTCCAGCGTGGGCGGGTTGCGCAGCCGGTTGCGCACCTCGCGCGGGAACCACGCCACCACCACCAGGTCCACCTGGTCGCCCAGCATGACGGGCCGCGTCGGGGCAAGCACCTCGAGGGTGACCTCTTCGGTGGAGAGCTCGGGAGGCGGATACTCCTGGACCGCTGCTTCGATCCGCGCGTCGAGTCCAGTCGCCGTCCCGGCGTGCGGCGTCACCGTTACCGCAAAGGAGCTCGTTTGCGTTACCGCGTCCCCCTGTTGCACACGCACCGGACCGATGGTGGCGTCCCCAGCGCGCAGGGCGCGGAAGGTGAACTGCCGTGTGGTCAGCCGGGTGGGCTGGCCGGCAATCATGGAAACGCTGGTCTGATCGCGCCGGTTGATCAGCTCGAGGCCGACCAGGTCGGGATCGAAGATCTCGAGCGGCGCCGCGCCGCCCGCCTCGACGGTGACGGTAAGCAGCACTTCGTCCCCCACCAGCACCTCGTCACGGTCGAGCCTGGCCGACACACCGAGTTGCTGCAGCGGCAACAGCAAGGCGAGCAGGAGCGCTACCACTCTTTCCTCCCCCGGGTCTCGCGTACCTGCTGGCGACGCCGGTTCTGGCGATAGCGCGTGCGCCGCTCCTCCTCCGCCATGGAGTTGAGGATCTGCTGCGCTTGCGCTGCAGACAGTCCCTCGGGCGGCAGCTCGTCAGGCGGAGGGGGCGACTCACCCCCACCCGGTGGCGGAGGTCCCTGCGTACCGGGCGGCGGCATCGAGCGCACCGCCAGCTCCAGGTTCCACTTCGCCGCCCGACTCTGCGGCCGCAGCATTAGCGCCTCGCGGTAGTGGGTGCGCGCCGCTTCGAGGTGAAGGGCCGCATTGCCCGAATCGGTTTCCGCCAGTCGCAGACGCAGCAACCCGAGATTGTATACCGCCAGGAAGCGCAGCTCCGGCTCGAGCGACTCGCCCACCTGCTCCAATGCCCGCCGGGCGACTGCCGTGTCGCCCACGGCGAGGGCCGCGGTGCCCAGGTTGAACAGGGTCGTGTCGCCGCCCACACCGGCGCGGACCTGCTCGAGATACAGCGCGGCGGCGCGCTCGTAGTCACCTTCGCGCCACGCGTCGTCTCCGCGGCTGCGCGGCCCCTGCGCCTTGGCGCTCCCGCCCGCGACGAGGAGCAGCAGCGAGATCATCGCCATCGAGCGCCGCGTCACCGTGTGTGCCAGCAGCACAAGGACCGCGAGGAGCAAAGGGATCCAGGCGCGCGAGATATCCTGCGCGGCGGTGGACGTGGCCTGCGGGGAGCGCTTGTAGGCGGCGACCAGATCGCGCACGGCACCGGCCTGGTCGGCCAACTGCGCGGCTACCAGCACACCCTGCGCCGCGTCCGCCACGGCCGTGAGGATGTCGTCCCGCCGCGACGTGCCCACCACCTCCCCCGCGGGGTCGCGCTGATACCCGACGAGTGTCCCGTCGGGCTCCCGCACCGGAATGGGCACCGGTTCGAGACCTCCCTCGGCCACGAGTACGAGCCGCACGCGATCGCGCCGCAGCCGCTCGGCGGCGCTCACCACCGCGGAGAGCGAATCGTGCGACTCCCCATCCGTGAACACCACGAGCACCCGATCGGCCACCGGGTCACCTGCGAAGAGCAGGTCTCTCCCCATGTCGAGCACCGTCGTCAGCTCGGTGCCTCCGGCGCTGGTGAATTCGGGATCGAGCGCGTCGATCAGCAGGTGGAGCGCGCTGCCATCCACCGTGAGGGGTGCGAGCGCGAAGCTCTGCCCCGCGAAGGCGATGAGCCCGACGCGGTCGCCACCCAGGTCGTATACCAAACGGCGCGCCTGTCGCTTCGCCCGATCGAGCCGGGAGGGCACGACATCCTCGGCCAACATGGAACGGGAGATGTCCATGGCAATGACCAGGTTCAGCCCCTTCGTCTCGGCCTCCACCACCCGGCTGCCCCAGCGCGGTCCGGCCAGCGCGACCGTGGCCGCGAGCGCCGCGAGCCCGAGGGTGAAGGGGCTGGAGCGGCCCAGTCGGCGGGCGCGCACGGCCAGCGTGCGCGACCAGCGCCGCGCGTGGCTCACCCGGGCGCCACGCGCCCACAGCGCCATGAGCAGGGCCACGATGCCCACCGCGGGAGCGGTCCAGAGCACGAGCGGCGAGTCGAACGACACTACGGCACCCGAATCACGACCGTGGCCGCGATGAGCAGTTCCAGCGCCAGCGCACCCAGACCCACGAGCAGCGGCAGCTGGTACGCTTCGTTGTACTGGGTATAGCGCGTCACCACGACCGGCGTCTTCTCCAGCCGGTCGATCTGCTGGAAGATGCGATTGAGCGCTTCGGGGTCAGTGGCGCGGAAGTACCGCCCGCCGGTGAGGTTCGCGATGTCCTCCAATAGCACCTCGTCGATGCGCACCGGGAGGGTCTGGTAGCGCAGCTGCCCCTGGGTGCCCCGACCGATCGGCATGGGCGCCTCGCCCTCCGTGCCAACACCGATGGTGTACACTCGGATACCGAACTCGGCGGCTGCCTCGGCCGCCGTACGCGGATCCAACATGCCGCGGGTGTTCTCCCCGTCGGTGAGCAGCACGATGACCTTGCTCGCTCCGGGTGCGCGCCGCAACCGGTTCGCTGCGGTCCCGATCGCCGTGCCGATCGCGGTGCCGTCCTCCAGTTCTCCCACCCGCAACTCACCCACCGCCTGCTCCAGCACGTGGTAGTCCACGGTGATCGGCACGCGGGTGAGCGCCTCGCCCGCGAAGGCCACGAGGCCGATCCGATCGAACTCCCGCGCCGCGATGAAGGAGATGGACTGCTCCTTGGCCACGTCGAGCCGGTTGGAGGGCGCGAAGTCCTCGGCGAGCATCGAGCTGGAGACGTCTACCGCGAGCACGATCGCGATGCCCTCGCTCGTCGTGTCCTCCGACGAGATCCCGTACTCGGGTCCCGCCGCTGCGATGATCCACGCGGCGAGGGTGAGCGTGCGCAGGGCTGCCGGCGTGCCGGCCAGCCACCGTCGGCCCTGCGGCGCCGTGCGGAACTGCTGCGCGTCACTGTAGCGGGCGGCCGGCGCGGGACGGCGACGGCGGTGCCACCACCACAGCGGCAGCGCCACGAGCAGCACCAGGATCAGGGGGCGCGCGAAGATCACGCCAAACGCTCCTTCAGGCGATCGGCCTGCTCCACGACCTCGACCACGTCACTCGGCACCGCCGGCGCGAACCGCGCACGCTCCAGCGCGCGGAGCACCTCACCGGTCTCGCGCAACGGCCACTCCGGCACCTCATCGTTCAGCACGCGCAGGCACTCTTCGGTGTCGAGATGACGACCGGCCTGGGGAATCAGCTGGGCGATATGCTCCCGCAGCCGGTCGGCGGTCACCGCGGCGACCGCGCGGGACTCCCCGGCAGTCACCCACCGCTCGAGGGGCGGCTCCGCCAGCTCGACGTCCACGCCACCCGGCCCCGGGCGAGGCCGCGTGCGCCTCCGGGCGACACCCCACGCGGCAGCGGCCCCGAGCACGAGGCCGAACAACACGAGCAGCGGGATCACACGACTCGGGTTGCGGACCAGCGGATCGGCCGCGGCCCACGGCGTCGGCAGCGTGTCCTCCGCCGGGATCACCGACGCCACCTCGATCCACGCGGTGTCTCCAGGGATGGTCTCGACTCGCCCGTCCGGGTAGAGCAGCTCCGCCGGCGGCATCGCGATGACGTGTCGACCCGGCTCGAACAGAGCCACGCTGTAGAGCATCGTGAGATCGCCCTCGGCATAGGCCGCCCGCGGTTGCGTCAGCGGCTCGAGCGCGGGCGTGGCGGAGAGTGGCCGCAGGCGGGCCTGCACATCGGGAGCCGCGCTGATCCTCCGCACCAGTCGCACGGTATCGCCCACGGTCACATACGCCGGCGACACCACCCAGGTGGACAATTGCAGCACCGCCACGGCGAACAGCACGATCATCGCCGCAACCTGCGGGCGCGCTCGGCGAACGCGGTATGCAGCGCCTCCGCGTACGGCCGGTCCGTGCGCAGGGCGATGTGATCCACCTGCGCTTGCTTCAGGGCACGCGCCCGGTTCAGACGCACCCGCTCGGCCGCCATCGCAAGCGCCAGGCGGGTGGGCCCGTGCGACGTATCCACCAGCACGCGCTCGCTCGACTCGGCATCCTCCAGCTCGATCCACCCTGCCTCGGGCAACTCGAACTCGCGGGGGTCGTCCACCGTGATCGCCACGACCTCGTGCTTGCGACCGATGCGGCCGAGCTGATCCTCCCAGCCCGGTGCGCGGAAGTCCGACAGCACGGCGACGATGGAGCGGTGGCGCAGCAGGCGCGAGGCGTACGCGAGCGCCGCCGCAATGTTGGTGCCCCGGTCCACAGGGCGAAACGCGATGAGGTCCCGGATGATACGCAGCGCGTGGAGGCGGCCTTTACGCGGTGGTACCACGTGATCGATGCCGCCGGAAAAGATAAGGGCGCCCACCCGGTCGTTTTGCCGCGCGGCGGCCAGCGCGAGCACCGCCGCGACCTCGACACCTCGCTCCGACTTGTGGACCGGCGCCCCGAACTCCTCCGACCCGGAGCGATCGACCACGAGCAGGACGGTGAGCTCCCGCTCCTCCATGAAGGTCTTCACATAGGGAGAGCCCATA
>JBDGXT010000171.1:0-4417 GCA_039584455.1 Gemmatimonadota bacterium | reverse complement strand
ATCAGCGACATCTACGACGGCAAGCTGGCCCGGGAGCGGGGCGAGACCACCGACCTTGGCAAGCTGCTCGATCCGCTCGCGGACAAGCTGCTGCTGTTTGCCACGCTCATCCCGATCTTCTGGATCACCCGCTACCCGATGGCGCAGTACGAGATCCCCTGGTGGGGCAACCTGCCGCTGTGGGTGCTGCTCCTGTTGATCGGGCGTGAGGTGGCGATGACGGCGTTCCGGCAGCTGGCGAAGCGGCGTGGTGTGGTGATCGCCGCCGCTGGTGCGGGCAAGCTCAAGACCATTGTACAGGACATCTTCATCGGGGCGATTTTCCTGTGGTTCGCGTGGAAGGACATGGCCGCCACCTTCGGCTGGCGACAGGGATGGCTCGGCGCGTGGTGGGAGCGCTTCCACGGCACGGTGGTGGCCGCCACCCTGCTGGTCGCCGTGCTGCTGACGGTGTACTCCCTCGGGGTGTACATCTACCGACACCGGGGTCTCTTGAGGGGCTCCCCGGGGCCTAGTGGTGATGGAAGTTGAGCTCGTCACCGTAGGGACAGAGCTTCTCCTCGGTTTCACCCTCGACACCAATGCCGCTGAACTGGCCCGGGCTCTGGCCGGCGTCGGCGCGCGTGTGGTGCGGACCACCTCGGTGGGAGACGACGAGGCGGAGATCCGGGCTGCGGTGAGCGGCGCGCTGGAGCGCACGGGGTTCGTCGTGCTCACGGGGGGGCTGGGTCCCACCAGCGATGACGTGACCAAGCGGGCAGTGGCGGCGCTGTTCGACGCGCCGCTCGAGGTAGACGAGGCGTACCTGGCCGAGATGGAGCGGCGCTTTCGCAGCTATCGGCGCGGCGCGATGCCGGCCAGCAACCGCTCCCAAGCGGAGGTCCCGCGGGGGGCCGACATCCTGCCGAACCCCCGAGGGACGGCGCCGGGCCTGTGGCTCTCGGGCGCGCCGGGCACGGCCGTCATGCTCCCCGGCGTGCCACACGAGATGCGGGGGCTGCTCGAGGAGGAGGTGGTGCCCCGGGTCGCGGCACGGCTGCGCCAGCGGGGTGAGGTGCCCGCCACCCGCTCGCGGACCCTCCGCACGACGGGGATCACGGAATCGGGCCTCCAGGACGCCCTCACGGAGCTGGAGAGGAGCCTGGGGCCGGTGCGGCTCGCCTACCTCCCCCAGGGGATCGGCGTGGATCTCCGACTCACCCTGGGGGGGGTGCCCGAAGCCGAGGCGGAGAGGGAGTTGGAACGGGCCGTGGAGCTGCTACGGCCGGGGCTGGGACGGCACCTGTACGGCGAGGGCGAGACCGATCTCGCCGCCGTCGTATTGGATCGCCTGCGGGCCCAGGGGCAGACCCTGGCGGTGGCGGAGTCGTGCACCGGCGGGCTGATCGGCGGGCGTCTGACGGCCATTCCGGGCTCCTCAGAGGTCTTTCGGGGCGGAGTCATCTGCTACGCCGACGAATCCAAGACGCGGGATCTGGACGTGCCCGCCGGGATGCTCGAGACCGAGGGCGCGGTGAGCGAGGCGGTGGCCCGAGCCATGGCAGCCGGGGTGGCCCGGCGCTTCGGGGTCGACGCGTCGGTCGCCGTCACGGGGGTCGCCGGACCGGGCGGGGGGACCGAGGAGAAGCCCGTGGGCACCGTGTGGCTGGCGGCGCGCGTGGGGGAGCAGGAGCGGGCTCTGCGGCGCCGCTTCCCGGGCGGGCGGCGCGAGGTGCGGCGTCGCAGCGCGCAGGCCGCGCTGGACCTGCTACGGCGCCTGATCGAGGGCTGACCGCACTATCTTTGGGGGTGCCGAGCGGCACCTCGGAAACCTGACAGAACGCCATTCCCAGCGAATATGCCAAAACGGAAGAAGACGAAGCCGCAGCAGACACCCGAAGCCGGTCCCGAGATCGCCGAGGTGGTTCCGGAGGCGGCCCCTGTGGACGCCCCCCTGGTGGAGGAGGACCCGCACGCTCCCGAGCTGGAAGCCCAGGCTCAGGAGCCCGCCCTCGGGCTCGTCGAGCCTGCGGAGGAGGCCGTGAAGCGGCTCGCTGGCGAGCTGGAGGAGCTGAACGACCGCCACCTCAGGCTGGCTGCCGAGTTCGACAACTACCGCAAGCGCATGCTCAAGGAGCGGGCCGAGATGCGGGAGCGGGCGCAGGCGGAGCTGGTGCGGGACATGCTCGAAGCGATCGACGACCTCAACCGGGTCACCAGCCTCGACCACGGCGAGGCCGGCGTGAAGGACGTACTGAACGGGGTCGAGATGGTCGAGCGCAAGCTGCACGCGGAGCTCGAGCGCCTCGGGGTAGAGCGGGTCGGGACCGCAGGAGAGGTGTTCGATCCCAATGGCCACGAGGCGGTAGGGACGATGCCGGCCAACAGCCCCGAGCAGGACGGGACGATCGCCGTCGTGATGCAGCCGGGGTACCGCTTCGGGAGTGTGCTATTGCGTCCGGCGCGCGTGAACGTGTTCATCGCGCCGGAGGGCGAGGCGTAGCCGATGCCCGCGGTGAAGGACTACTACCAGGTGCTCGGCGTCTCCGAGAAAGCGGAGGAGGCCGAGATCAAGAAGGCCTATCGGCGGCTCGCCAAGCAGTACCACCCCGACGCCAACCTCGGTGACAAAGCCGCCGCCGAGCGCTTCAAGGAGATCTCGGAAGCCTACTCCGTCCTGAGCGACGCCCAGAAGCGCAAGCAGTACGACACCATGCGCAAGTTCGGCGCGTTCGGTGGTGGCGGATTCCAGCCGCGGGGCGGTGCGGGAGCGGGCCAGGTGCGCTTCGAGGAGTTCGACTTCGGCGGGCTCGGGGGTATCGGCGGCCTGGGCGACCTGTTCTCCTCCATCTTCGGCCGCGGCAAGAAGGCGGCGGCCGTGGAGTCCATCGAGGTCGTCGTGGAGATCCCGTTCCGCGTGGCGGC
Source organism: Gemmatimonadota bacterium (assembly GCA_039584455.1). Lineage (GTDB taxonomy): Bacteria > Gemmatimonadota > Gemmatimonadetes > Gemmatimonadales > GWC2-71-9 > WVYX01. The sequence continues at coordinate 1,513 of JBDGXT010000171.1, read as the reverse complement.
CTTGGGTGGCAAAGTGCCGGTGACCGTGGGGGTCACCGAAGCCTGTCCGGCCTGCGGTGGGTCCGGCGCGGCGCCCGGCGCGAACGTGAGCCCCTGCCAGGAATGCAAGGGGCGTGGGACCGTGACGTTCGGGCAGGGCGGCTTCGCCGTGCAGCGTCCCTGTCCGGCCTGCCGGGGTCGCGGCAAGGTGCCGAGCGAGCCTTGCCCGAAGTGCGCCGGTCAGGGCGAGATGTCGGTCGACAAGCGCCTCATGGTCTCGGTGCCTCCAGGGACTGACTCCGGCCAGAAGGTGCGGCTCAAGGGCCAGGGGCAGCGGAGCCCCGACGGCGGACCACCGGGGGATCTGATGGTCACGTTCCAGGTACAGTCCGACCGCTTCTTCCGACGCGAGGGTCTCGATCTCCATTGTACGGTCCCCGTGAACGTTGCGCAGGCCGCCCTCGGCGCGAAGCTCAAGGTCCGGACCATCGAGGGGCGCAAGGTGGTGCTCAAGATCCCGGCGGGAACGCAGCCCGGACGGAGATTCCGCATCAAGGGACAGGGGATCGAGAAGAACAAGCGCCGCGGCGACCAGTTCGTGGAGATCGCCGTCACGGTGCCCAGCAAGCTGAACACGAAGCAGGAAGCGAAGCTGAAGGACTTCGCCGACGAGGCGGGTCTGCCGTACTAGGATAGAGGGTGTGCGGAGGGGGGGGTTGCCGCGGTTGCCGCCGCGGCTTCTTTGTGTCCGGCTCAGTCGCCGATCCAGTGGGCCGTGCTGTCCGGCCTGATCTCTCCCATACGCTCGACCACGAACGTGGCTGCCGCCCCAGGCTCCGACCACCGAATCACCTCTCCCGTGGTGGGCGAGAGAGTGAAGCTGCGGAACTCGTTGCGCCGCGGATCGCCGGCCAGCACGTGAATGCGGCCCTGCCCGTCCACAACAATGTCGGTGAGGTACACGCCCTCTCCCCACTTCCAGGGGAGCCGCCAGCGGATGTTGCCCTGCGCGTTGTAGAGAGTGACGGCCCGGCCCGGGGCCGCGTGTAGCACGCCTCCCAGCGCGGCCACCAGCAGGCCCGTGCGGTCGCTCGGCTCCACCAGGGCGAACGTGGACGTGGAATCGGGCCCCAGGGCAACCAGCCGCCCGTCGGTGGCCTCCACCACGACCCGCCCGTCCGGCAGCACCGCGAACTGGTGGGGAGCGGACGCCAGACCGTGCACGGCAATTCGCCGCTCCAGGTCCCACTGCGGCGAGAAGACGACCACGGAAGCCTCCCCCTCCTCCACATCGGAGACGTACCAGCGCCCGTCCAGCTCCTGGATGTGATGCGGGCTCAACAGGGTGTTCGTGCCGCGGCGGTAGACGGCGCCGGAGCGCCGGTCCCGCACGACGATCTCCGAGGTGCCCTGACGTGTGAAGGCGAGCAGTGAGTCGCCCGAAGCGGTCACTGCTCGCCCATCGATGAAGATCAGCATCTCCGACGGCCCTGGCGCGTCGCACGCCGCCACGAGGGCAACTGCGAGCGCGCCG
>JBDGXT010000170.1:0-4661 GCA_039584455.1 Gemmatimonadota bacterium | reverse complement strand
CCTCAAGATGGAGTGGAGCTTCCGCCTCGGCCTGGGTCTGGTGATTCCCTACTAGGCCTGGGTCTGGTGATTCCCTACTAGCCGTTTCGACCGGAGCCAGATCGGCGTACCGACCCGCCCCGGAGTTACCGGCCCCCGGGGCGCATTGCATTGGGTCCGAATGCCACACCCAAGCGCGACGCGCCGCACGACCGCGCCAGATCGGTCTTGCCCGATTGCCCTGTAGACCCTATTCTTTCTCGCAGGAGCCACGAATCGTGGTCGAGCGCTTCAAGCCGCTCCGCTTCTCCCGTGCCGGGATTCGTGGCCTCAAGGCGTCCGCCACCGTCGCGATCAACGACCGGGTCCGCGAGATGTGGGCCGCGGGCCAGAACGTCTACCACCTGGCGTTCGGCGAGTCGCGCTTCCCCGTGCATCCGAAGATCGCCGAGGCCCTGGGAGCGAACGCCCAGCGGCGCAGCTACACCCACGCTCTCGGAATCGCCGAGCTGCGCCGGGCCGTGGCCGGACACTACCAACGGCGCTTCAACCTCGACGTGACCCCCGAGCAGGTCGTGGTCGGGCCGGGAAGCAAGTCCCTGATCTACTCCTGCCTCATGGCTCTGGGGGAAGAGGTGATCCTGCCCCAGCCGTCGTGGGTCTCCTATGCGCCCCAGGCGCACATCCTGGGCAAGCCCGTCACCTTCGTGCCCACGCGACCGGAAATGAACTTCGAGCTTGAACTGGACGTGCTCGAGGCTCGGATCCACGAGTCGCGCCACAACTGGGGGAACCCCGAGGTCTTCGTGGTCAACAGCCCCAAGAACCCCACCGGCACGATGATGCGGCCCGACAAGGTGGCGGCGCTTGCGCGGTTTGCCCGGGAGCACGAACTCATGGTGCTGAGCGACGAGATCTACGCGCTCACGGCGTTCACCAGCATCCCGCACGTATCCATGTTGCAGCATTACCCCGAGGGAACCGTGGTCTTCGGTGGGCTGAGCAAGAGCCTCCCCTTGGGGGGCTGGCGCGTCGGCACGGCCATCCTGCCCGAGGGGACCAGCGGGCGGGCGCTGGGGCACGCTCTGTCGAACATCGCCTCGAACATCTGGACCTGCGTGGCGGCGCCCGTGCAGTACGCCGCGCTCGTGGCCTACAGTGACGATCCCGAGATCGAGGAGTACATCGACCTCTGCGCGCGGATGCACGCCATCCGCACCCGCTACCTCTATCAGACCATGGCGCGCCTGGGAATCCCCTGCGCCGAGCCGGCCGGGGCATTCTACGTGTTCCCCTGCTTCGAGAAGTGGCGTGAGCCCCTCGAGGCGCGCGGCGTCCGGACCGATGAGGAGCTCGCGCTGCACCTGCTGGAGGCCTACGAGATCGCCACCCTCCCGGGCTCAGCGTTCCACTCCGCCCAGGACCTGTGCCTCAGGATATCCTCCAGCTACATCGACGCGGCCACCGATGAGACGGCCGAGGCGCTGCTGACGGCGTTCCAGGAGGACCCCGACCCGGAGCGGTTCATCCGCGAGCATCACCCTCGCCTGCAACGGGTGGCCGAGCGTCTCGGGGAGTTCGTCGTGGACCTCGAGCACGACGCGGAGCACTCCGGCCATCGGCCCGAGCTAGCTATCCTGTAAGACACGCCACCACGGGGTTGCATGAGCGAAGTCGTCATCGTGGGAGCCGTCCGATCCCCCATCGGCCGGCACAATGGGGCGCTCGCCGGGGTCCGACCCGACGATCTGCTGGCCGAGGTCCTCAACGGGCTCGTGCGGCGGGCCGGGATCGAGCCCTCGTTGATCGACGACGTGTACGCCGGGTGTGGCAATCAGGCGGGGGAGGACAACCGCGACGTGGCGCGCATGGCCGTGCTGCTCGCCGGATGGCCGGTCGAGGTGCCGGGAGTCACGGTGAACCGCAACTGCGCGTCGGCGCTGGAGGCAGTGAACCAGGCGGCGAAGGCCATCGTCGCCGGGGAGGGCGACGTCTTCGTGGGCGCCGGCGTAGAATGCATGAGCCGCGCTCCGTGGGCCATTCCCAAGCCGGAGCGCGCGCAGCCCCTGGGCCACTGGACGATGTGGGACACCACCGTCGGCTGGCGCTTCAACAACCCCCGCATGGATGCCCTCTACCCGATCGTGAGCCTGGGCGAGACGGCCGAGAACGTCGCCGAGGAGATGAGCATCTCGCGGGAGGAGCAGGACGCCTTCGCGCTGGAGAGTCATCGCCGCGCCGTCGAGGCGATCGACGCGGGCCGGTTCCACGACGAGATCGTTCCCATTCCGGCGCCGCAGCGCAAGGGCAACCCCCTCGTGGTGGACATCGACGAGCACCCACGCTACCGGCGTGAGAACGGCTCATTCGTGCTCGACACCGACCTCGAGCAGTTGGGGCGGCTCAAGCCGGCATTCCGCAAGGGTGGCACGGTCACGGCCGGCAACTCGAGTGGGATCAACGACGGCGCGGCGGCGCTGCTGCTCATGAGCGGGGAGAAGGCGCGGGAACTCGGACTCACACCGATGGCCCGCTGGATCGGATCCGCCGCCGCGGGTGTGGATCCCGGGGTTATGGGGTATGGGCCTGTGCCCGCGACGGAGAAACTGCTGAAGCGGGTGGGCGTAACCCTCGATCAGGTGGGCCTCGTCGAGCTGAACGAGGCGTTCGCCGCGCAGGCACTCGGCGTGATGCGCCGGCTCGGCCTGCGGCATGAGATCACCAACGTGAACGGCGGTGCCATCGCGCTCGGACATCCCACCGGCTGCTCCGGCGCCCGCATCCTGGTCACGCTGCTGCACGAGATGAAGCGCCGGGCACCGCAGGAATCTCGCCCGTACCACGGGCTGGCCACGCTCTGTGTCGGGGTGGGCATGGGGGTATCGACGCTGGTGGAGTGGGTGGGGGAGTAGGAAGGAGGGAGCGTGACCGGCGAAGCGCAGCGACCACTCTCGGGGATCCGCGTCATTGGGCTGGAGCAGTACATGAGCGGGCCTTACTGCACCATGCTCCTGGCCGACGCGGGCGCCGAAGTCATCAAGATCGAGCGCCCCGGCAAGGGCGATCCCCGCCGCAGCATCCCCCCGTTCGCCACGAGGGACGACGCCAGGAAGGCCTTCGGCTACATGGCGTACAACCGCAACAAGAAAAGCCTCGCCCTCAACGTGCAGAGCGAGCAGGGACAGGAGATCGTGCGGCAGCTAGCAAGCGTCTCCGACGTGGTGGTCGAGAACCTCAGGCCCGGTTCGATGGCGAAGATCGGCCTGGACTACGAGGGGTTCCGCACCGTGAACCCTCGCATCGTCTATGCCATGATCTCGGGGTTCGGTCGCCTCGAAGGGTACCGCAGCAACTACGCCAACCGCCCCGCCTTCGACATCGTGGCCGAGGCGATGAGCGGGGTGATGGACCTCGTCGGGTTCGAGGACAAGCCACCCACCTTCACGCTGTACGGCCTGGCCGACGTCTACTCAGGCATGGTGACGGCCTACGGCATCATACAGGCTCTGTTCATGCGCGAGCGCACGGGCGAGGGCCAGGTGGTGGACGTCTCCCTCACGGACAACATGCTCGCGCTGAACGAGCGGATGGTGGCGCTCTACTCGGTCACTGGCAAGGAGCCGCGGCGCGGCAGACTGGAGCACCTCTGGCCGCGCGGCGCCTTCAAGTGCAAGGACGGCCACGTGGCGCTCAACGTGCCCGACGACATCGTGTGGGGCCGGCTCGCCGCCGCGGTGGGCCGACCGGACCTGATCGACGACCCGCTCAGCGCCGACGGCACGAGCCGGGCCGCCAACGCCGACGTGCTGCAGCCGATCATCGAGGGCTGGATGGCCGACAAGACACGGGAGGAGGTGGTGGACACGCTAAACGCGGCGGGTATGCCCACCGGCCCCGTGTACACCGCGAGGGACGTGTTCGCGGACCCACACTTCCGCACCCGCGGGATGCTGGTGGACATCGACGATCCCGAAGTGGGCAGCTACACCTTCGCCCGCTCGACGCCGCACCTCTCCGCTGCGCCCGAGATCGCGCACGACCCGGCCCCCGCCTTGGGACAGCACACGCGGGAGGTCCTGGAAGGGCTGCTCGGCTATTCGACGGACGAGGTGGACCGACTGGCCGCCGACCAGGTGGTGGGAATCACGAAGTAGGACTCGAGCGGCGGCCGTCGGGGATCTTCCCGTGCCACCCCGCTCTCCCAATCCCCTGCGCGTTGCTGTGCCACCTCAAGCGCGCTCTCCAATGCCGGGCGGATCGCAGCAAGCTCCGCGCGGCATTCATCGCGCATCGCCGTGAGGCGTTGCATGGTTTCGCTGGGTCCCGCCGGCGGATCGCAGTAGAGCCTGCGGTGCAGCGCGTCGAACTTAGCCCGGAGGTGCTTCGCTGAGGGCGATCCCTCGCCAACCATCCGACGCAGGTCTCCATCCGCTCCGCGCAGCGCGGCCCACACCTGGCGCTGTATCAACATGGTTCGGGTGTGTGCCTGATGGCTCTTGCGGCAGATATACCGTGCGGTACCGGGGGGCGCTAGGAGGGTTCAGAAGCCGCCCCAACGCAAGCGCCCCGCCACCGGCTAGCCGGTAGCGAGGCTGTCTCGAGAATCCAGTGGAGCGGATGGGATTCGAACCCACGACCCCCGGCTTGCAAAGCCGGTGCTCTCCCAACTGAGCTACCGCCCC
>JBDGXT010000011.1:0-15436 GCA_039584455.1 Gemmatimonadota bacterium | reverse complement strand
GGGGCGCGGCCCATCAACAACGTGGTGGACGCTACCAACTACATCCTGTACGAGCTCAACCAGCCGCTGCACGCCTTCGATCTGGCCAACGTTCGACGCAACACGATCATCGTGCGACGCGCCACGCCGGGGGAGCAGATGACCACCCTCGACGGCGAAAAGCGCGACCTCACGCCCGAGATGACGATGATCTGCGACGGCGAAGGTCCGACGGCCATCGGTGGCGTGATGGGTGGGGCCGACTCCGAGGTGTCGGAGACCACGACCGACGTGCTGCTGGAGTGCGCCTACTTCGACCCGCCGCGCATTCGCAAGACGCGTCAGGCGCTGAAGATGAACAGCGAGGCGTCGTACCGGTTCGAGCGGGGCACCGACTACGAAGCCATGCCCGACGCGTTGCGGCGAGCGGTGCAGCTGATTCGTGCCGCGGCGGGGGGCGACGAGCCCGAGCCGGCGATCGACGTGTACCCCAAGCCGTTCAAGACGCGGGCGGTGTTCCTGCGGCAGGCGCGCGTGGCCCATCTGCTGGGCACCCCCGTGGAGCAGGAGGAGACCGAGCGCATCCTCGTGGGCCTCGGCTTCCCCGTGGCTCCCAAGGGGAAGCGGCTGCACGTCCAGATCCCGGGCTGGCGCCCCGACGTGACCCGCGAGATCGATCTGATCGAGGAGATTGCGCGCTGCCGAGGGTATGACACCTTCCCAACGGAGCTGCTACCGTTCCGAACGAGCGTGGTCCCCGACGATCCGATCGAGCCGCTCAAGGCGACGATCCGGCGCGTCATGACCGGGATGGGATTGAACGAGGCTCGCTCCCTCTCCCTCACGAGCGCGGGGAGCGAGCAGGCGTGGCGTGTGCTCAACCCGCTGTCGGCCGAGGACGCCTACCTCCGCGCCGACCTGCTGAGCGGCCTGGTACGCTCCGCCGAGCGCAACTGGGCGGCGCGAGAGCGGGACGTCCGGCTGTTCGAGGTAGGGCGCGTATTCCACGCGACGGGCGAGTCGCGTCCCCGGGAGACGCAGCGACTGGCGGGTGTGATCTCCGGGGAGCGAACGCCGCCGCACTGGACTGCGCAGGGGAAGTCGGCTGATTACGACGTGTGGGACGCGAAGGCTATGTTTGAGGAGGCCGTTCGCGTGGCGGGACCCGAGGGGGAAGTCGTCGAGGTGGACGGCGGCTGGCAGCTACTGGATCGTGATGGCGCGCGGCGTGGCTGGGCGGGAACACTCTCGGCGGATCGCCCGCCGTGGGCCGCGCAGCTGTGTGGCTTCGAGGTGGACGTGGTGGTACGGCAGCGGCCGCACGCGCAGTATCGCGCGGTGCCGATGACACCGCCGGTCGAGCGCGACGTGGCGCTGGTGTTGCCCGAAGGGGTGACGGCTGCAGCGATCGAGGACGTGATGCGCGAGGCGGGCGGTGCACTGCTCGCCGCCACCGCGATCTTCGACGAGTACCGCGGCGCAGAGATGGCAGGACGAAGCGTGGCCTGGCGGCTCGTGTTCCGGGCGCCCGATCGCACGTTGCGCGACCGGGAAGCCGATGAGGCGCTGGATGCGGTGTTGACTGCGCTCAAGGAGCGGTTGGGTGTCGAACGACGGTAGACCGGATCTCGCGGCGCTCGAGGAGCTGAAGAAGGTCCTCGACGAGGTGACGGGGGAGCTCTCCTCGTGGCGGCGTCGTGCGCTCAAGGCGGAGGGCGAGCGCGAGCAGATGGGTGCCGAGTACGACGCCGTGGCCAACCGGGAGCGTATTCTCGAGCTCGAGACCCAGAACGCGGAGCTCAATACCCGGCTCGATGCGGCGCGCTCGCGCGTGAACGATCTCATTGGCCGGTTGCGGTTCCTCGAGGAGCAGGTCTCCATGGAGGAGCAGAATCGATGACGGATAAGAAGACCGTCGTCACGGTCACGATCGGCAACGAGGAATACTCGCTGCGGTCCGATCGCCCGCCCGAGTACACGCGTGCGGTGGCCGAGCATGTGGACCGGGCGCTGCAGGAGGTGCTCCAGGTCGGGTCCATGGTGGAGACGCACAAGGCCGCGATCCTCGCGGCCCTGGCGATCACCGACGAGCTGTTCCAGGCGCGGCGGTCCCAGACCGAGCTGGCCGAGCAGCTGCGGGCGATGACGGCGGAGCTCTCCCGCCTGGTTCCACCCGCCAAGCGGAGGAGCCGCGGATAGGGCTCGCTTGCCACGTCGGAGGACGACGGGTAAGTTCGGCGGACGTCGCGGGTTAGGGACGGACGCACCTCCCAACTTTCGAAACACTGCGGAGCCTGGCCGCCGAAGCAGCCGGTGCCGCTGGGGTTCATAGATATGACAGCCGATCCGCTCGTCACGATCGTGGCCGTCCTCGCCGGAGCCATCCTCGGTGGGGCGGTCTTTTTCGTGCTCGGGCGACGGGCGGAGCGGCGCGAAGCAGCGAGGCAGGGCCGCGCCGCTGAGCAGCATGCCGAGCAGGTCCTTTCCCAGGCGCGCCGCGATGCCGATTCGGCGAAACACGAGGCGCTGCTGCAGGCCAAGGAAGAGATCATGGGCCTGCGGGAGCAGTGGGAGAAGGACGAGCGGCACCGGCGGGAAGAGCTCGACAAGCACGAGCAGCGGCTGGAGGAGCGCGAGACGCTGATCGACCGCAAGCTCAACACGATGGACGAGCGCGACGCGGAGCTGCAGCGGCGCGAACAGTCGGTAAGCGATCGCAAGAAGGCGGTGCAAGGACGCGAGGAAGAGCTGGACGAGCTGGTGACGGAGCACCGCCAGCGGCTCGAGCAGGTCTCCGGCCTCTCGGCCGAGGAGGCCAAAGAGGCGCTCAAGCAGGAGCTCGTCGTCAGCGCCAAGAGCGAAGCGGCGGCCACCCTCCGGGATATCAAGGAGGACGCCAAGCGCACCGCCGACCGCGAGGCGCGCAAGATCATCGCCATGGCGATGCAGCGGCTCGCCGCCGATCAGGCGACCGAGGCCACGGTCTCCGCCGTTGCCCTCCCGAATGACGAGATGAAGGGCCGCATCATCGGACGCGAGGGGCGCAACATCCGCGCGTTCGAGACCGCGACCGGCGTCGACGTGATCATCGACGACACGCCCGACACCGTGGTGGTGTCCTGCTTCGACCCGATCCGGCGCGAGGTGGCCCGCAGGGCCATGGAGCAGCTGATCACCGACGGCCGCATCCATCCGGGGCGCATCGAAGAGGTGGTAGGGCGGGTGCGCACCGAACTGGACCAGCAGCTCGTCGAGACCGGAGAGGAGACGGCGTACGAGCTCGGCGTACGGGGGATGCACGAGGAACTGGTGAAGCTCGTGGGCCGTATGAAGTACCGCACCTCCTATGGGCAGAACATGCTGGCCCACTCGAAGGAGGTCGCCTGGCTCGCCGGTATGCTGGCCGAAGAGCTCAAGCTGGACGTGCACCTGGCTAAGCGGGCGGCGCTGCTGCACGACATCGGTAAGGTGCTCACGCACCAGCACGAGGGCACGCACGTCGAGCTGGGGGTGGAGGTCGCCAAGCGCTACAACGAGCACCCCACGGTGGTCAACGCCATCGCGGCACACCACGACGACGTGCCGCACGAGACGACCATCTCGATGATCGTCCAGGCGGCGGACGCCGCGAGTGGCGCCCGCCCGGGCGCGCGGCGTGAGGCGTTCGAGACATACGTCAAGCGGTTGAGCCAACTGGAGGAGATCGCGACCAGCTTCAAAGGAGTCGAGAAGGCGTTCGCGATTCAGGCGGGTCGGGAAATCCGCATCGCGGTCCTGCCGGAGCAGATCACCGACGATACGGCGGTGGAGCTCTCCGAGCAGATCGCGAGGCGCATCGAGCAGGAGCTCCAGTATCCCGGACAGATCAAGATCGTAGTCATTCGAGAAACGAGGGCCGTGGACTTTGCCCGCTAAAATCATCGACGGAAAAGCGATTGGCGAGGAGATGCGCGCCGAGTTGGCGCCGCAGATCGAGGAACTGAAGGGAAGGGGGGTGACCCCGGGACTCTCGGTGGTCCTGGTCGGTGAGGATCCGGCCAGCCAGGTCTATGTCCGCATGAAGGGCAAGGCCTGCGAGAAGGTCGGGATGGAGAGCGAGACAATCAAGCTGTCCGCCGACACGTCGGAGGCGGAGGTGCTCGAGGTGGTGGAGCGTCTCAACGACGATCCGAAGGTGCACGGCATCTTGGTGCAGCTACCGCTCCCGGACCAGATCAACGAGAAGCGCGTGCTGTTCAGCATCCGACCGGACAAGGACGTGGACGGGTTTCACCCGGTCAACATCGGCAAGGTGCAGATCGGCGACCCGACCGGGTTCCGCCCGGCCACGCCCTACGGAGTGCAGCAGATGCTGATTCGCAGCGGCGTGGAGACGTCGGGTGCGCACGTGGTCATCGTGGGGCGCTCCAACATCGTGGGTCGGCCGGCGGCGTCGATCCTGTCACAGAAGGGTGACGGGGCGAACGCGACGGTAACCATGTGCCACTCCCGCACGAAGAATCTCCCGGAGGTCACCCGGCAGGCCGACATCCTGATCGCGGCCATCGGCGTGGCGGAGTTCGTGAAGGGGGATTGGGTGCGGCCCGGTGCGGTGGTGATCGATGTCGGTGTGAACCGGGTGGACGACCCCAGCACGGAGAAGGGCTATCGGCTGGTGGGGGACGTGGACTTCGAGGCGGCGAAGCAGGTTGCCTCGCAGATCACGCCGGTGCCGGGTGGTGTAGGGCCGATGACGATTACGATGTTGCTGTACAACACCGTCCAGGCCGCGCGCCAGTGGGCGGACTAGACCTCTTCAGCGCGACTCCGCCAGCGTCTGCCGAGGGGGCGTGGAGTGTGGCCGACGTCACGCGCCGCGCCCGCCAGCTGATCGAATCGGGCTTCGACCACCTGTGGGTGCGGGGCGAGGTCACGAGCTTCAAGACCTACCGCAGTGGCCACTGGTACTTCACCCTGCGCGATGCGCAGGCGCAGGTGCGCTGCGTGATGTGGCGCAGCGACAACCAGCGCCTGCCGACCTCGCCCGAGGACGGGATGGAAGTGTTTCTCCACGCCCGTCCCACACTGTGGGAGGAGCGTGGCGAGTTCCGCCTCACGGTGAAGCAGCTCATCCCGACGGCCGAAGGTGGATTGTGGCAGTTACAGCTCGAGCGGGCCAAGGCCGCGCTGGAGCGCGACGGACTGCTCGATCCCGCTCGCAAGCGGCCGCTACCCCCCTATCCCCGGCGAATTGCCGTGGTGACGAGTACCGACGGGGCCGCACTGCGGGACATGGTGAGCGTGCTCGAGCGACGGTGGCCTTCCGTGGAGCTTTGGGTAGTGCCCACTCGTGTGCAGGGCGAGAGCGCCGAAGGTGAGCTTTGCGCGGCGCTGGCGCTGGTCAACGAGCTGCCCGACGTGGATCTCGCGATCGTGGGACGTGGGGGAGGCTCGCGCGAGGATCTCTGGGCGTTCAACAGCGAGCAGGTGGCTCGGGCCGTCGCGGCCGTGCGCGTGCCTACTATCTCGGCAGTCGGGCACGAGACCGATGTAGCCCTCACCGATCTCGTGGCGGACGTGCGCGCACCCACACCGTCGGCGGCCGCCGAGGCGGCGGTACCGGATCGCGTGGCCGCCCAGGCAGCTGTGGCGACGCTTGCCCGCCGTCTCGCCCGCGGGCTCGGCGGGCAGGCGGAGTTGGGCAAGGAGCGACTCGAGCGCACGGCGGACCGCCTGGGTGCGGCGGTGCAGCGGCAGCTGCAGGTTCGGCAGCATCGATTGGAGCAGCTTGCGGCGAGCCTGAATGCGCTGAGTCCGCTCAAGGTGCTGGAGCGCGGCTACGCGGTGGCGCGTGACGAAGTCGGACACGTGCTGAAGCGTGCCGCGGACTTCTCACCGGGGCTGGCGTTCCGGTTGGGTCTCGCCGACGGTGAGGTCCGGGCCCGTACGGTGGAGGGCGACGCATGACCAAACAGAAGCCGTCGTTCCGCGTCGAGCTCGAGCAGCTGGAGGCCATCGTGCGACAGTTGGAGGACTCGGACGTGGATCTGGACAAGGCCCTCGAGCTGTTCGAGGAGGGGGTGCGCCGCTTGAAGGTGGCGCGCGACCTGCTCAAGGAATCCGAGCTCACGGTCAAGCGCGTGCTGGAGGATGCGGACGGAACGCTCCGAGCCGACGACCTCGAGCGCTGAGCTGCGAGCTTTCCTCGCCGAGACGCGGGAAGCGGTGGGGCGTGAGCTCCAGCTCTGGTGCGAGCGGGTCGAGCGGGACGTCGCCGGGGAGGTAGGCCGGGCGATGGCCTATAGCCTGGCGCCTCCCGGCAAGCGGCTGCGGCCCGCGCTGGTGTTGGCGGCGTATCGGGAGCTGGGCGGTACCGGCGATGCGGCCGAGCTCGCGACCGCCGTGGAGATCGTGCACACCTACTCCCTCGTGCACGATGACCTTCCCTGTATGGACGACGACGAGTTGCGGCGCGGTCGACCCACGACCCACCGTGCCTTCGACGTGGCGACGGCCACGGAGGCGGGGTTCCGCCTGGTGCCGCTCTCGGCGCGCGTGTTGGCATCCGGCGCCGCCACGCTGGGTCTGGCCGACGCGCGCGCGGCGGCGATCGCGGCCGAGCTCTACGGCGCGGCGGGTGCCGCGGGGATGATCGGGGGACAGGTGCTCGACTTGGAAGCCGAGGGGCGCGAACTGGACCTCGGCGCCCTGGAGCGGGTACACGCCGCGAAGACCGGAGCGCTGATCACCGCCAGTGTGGTGATCGGCGGACTCGCGGCCGGCGCGGACGAGGAGCAGGTGGGGGCCCTGCGCGGCTACGGGCGGGACATCGGGCTCGCGTTCCAGATCGTGGACGATGTGCTCGACGCGACGGCCACCTCCTCCGAGCTGGGCAAGACCGCCGGGAAGGACGCGGCGCAGCACAAGGCGACCTTCGCTGCGCTGCTCGGCATCGACAAGGCGCGTCGTGTGGCGCACGAGCGCATGCAACGGGCCATAGACCTGCTCGGGGGCTGCCGGGTAGATTGTACTCTGCTGCCGGGGCTCGCGCGGCTCATCGTGGAGCGAAGCGCGTGAGTAGGGAAGGGGAACGGGGAGGGGGGAACGGTACGACAGGTCTGGGAAGCGGGGAGCGGGAAACGAGAAGCGTAGATCGTGAGCGGTATGTCTCTGCTGGAAACAATCTCTAGCCCTAGCGACGTCAAGCAACTCCCACGCGAGCAACTGCAGCCATTGGCCGACGAGGTGCGCCAGCGCCTCATCGACGTGGTGTCGCAGACGGGTGGGCACATCGGCGCCGGCCTCGGTGTGGTGGAGCTCACCGTGGCCCTCGCGTACCTGTTTGACTCCCCGCGCGACAAGATCCTGTGGGACGTGGGACACCAGGGGTACCCCTGGAAGGTCCTCACGGGCCGGAACGATCGACTCCCCACGCTGCGCCAGAGCGGCGGGCTGTCCGGGTTCCTGCGCCGGGTCGAGAACGAACACGACGTGTTCGGGGCTGGACACGCCGGCACCGCGATGTCGGCGGCGTACGGCATCGCGACGGCCAGGGACTTGCTAGGCGACGACTATCAGGTGGTCGCCGTCGTGGGGGACGGCGCCATGACCTGCGGTCTTCCCTACGAGGCGCTGAACAACGCCGGGCACTCGGATCGGGACCTCATCATGGTGCTGAACGACAACGGGATGTCCATTGCCCCCAATGTGGGGGCCATCAGCAAGTACCTGGGGGGCATCATCGCGAGCCCGTTCACCAACCGGATGCGCGGGCACGTGAAGCACCTAATCGAGAAGGCGTCGCACCTGGTGGGTGGCGACCGCATGGTGGACTTCGCCAAGACCGTCGAGGAGAGCATCAAGAACCTCTGGTCGCCGGGGATGCTGTTCGAGGAGATGGGCTTCCGCTACTTCGGCCCGATCGACGGCCACAACATGGAGTACCTGCTGAAGACGTTCGAGCTGGTGAGGGGCCTGGAGGGTCCCCGCGTCGTGCACGTGGTGACCGAGAAGGGGAAGGGCTTCCCGCTGCAGGAGCCGCATCCCGAGAAGTTTCACGCCCGCAACCCTTACGATCCGGAGACCGGGGTGCTGCGCCCCAAGGCGTCGGGACCGCCGGGGTGGACTAAGGTGTTCGGCACGGCGCTGGCCGAGCTGGCCGGGGAGTATCCCAAGCTGGTCACCATCACGGCCGCGATGCCGTCGGGAACCGGAACCGACATCTTCCAGAAGACATGGCCCGACCGGTTCTTCGATGTGGGCATCGCCGAGGCGCACGCCACCACGTTTGCGGCCGGCCTCGCCACGCAGGGGGTGCGCCCCGTCGTGGCGATCTACAGCACCTTCTTGCAGCGCGCGTACGACAACATCATTCACGACGTGGCGATCCAGAACCTGCCGGTGACGTTCTGCATGGACCGCGCGGGCATGGTGGGGGCGGACGGCCAGACGCACATGGGGCTGTATGACATCGCGTACATGCTCACCGTCCCGAACATGACCGTCACGGCCCCGAAGGATGGCGCGGAGCTGGTGGGGTTGCTGCGTTGTGCCATGGAGCACGACGGTCCGTTCAGCACACGCTATCCACGCGACAACGCTCCCGCGCCGGCGCCGCCGGCCGGCGAGGTGGAGCCGGTTCCCTACGGCACCTGGGAGGTCTTGCGCGAGGGCAAGGAGTGCGCGATTCTGGCGGTCGGCGTCATGTGCCAACCGGCCATGGAAGCTGCGGAATTGCTGGCGGCCGAGGGCTTCGAGGTGAGCGTCGTGAATTGTCGCTTCGTCAAGCCGCTGGATCACTCGATGCTGGAGTCACTGCTGCGGGGGCACCGAGTGCTCATGACCGTGGAGGACGGTATCGAGGTGAACGGCTTCGGCGCGTTCACCGCCGCCACCTGCGAGCGGATCGATCCGGAGGTGCGGGTGGAAGTGGTCGGCATTCCCGATCGCACGTACGAGCACGCCCCGCGCAGCGAGCAACTCGAAGGGGTGGGCCTGACCGGGGCGGGGCTGGCCGAGCGAGTGCGAGCGCTGGCCGCAGAGGAGAGCGTCTCTCCGCGATGAGAATCGGCGTCGTCGGCAACCCGCGCTACGATGCGCTCGATGGGCTCCTCGCCCGCCTGAGCAGCCATGCCGCGGCCAACGGCATCGCGCTCGCCTCGGGGCCCGAGCTGGTCGAACTGTGGCCCACGCCCATCGTCCCGTTGGATTTCGCCGAGGACCAGCTCGATCTCCTGCTCACGCTGGGCGGCGACGGCACGCTGTTGCGCGGCGCACGCCTGCTGGACCGGCGCGAAGTGCCGATCCTCGGGGTGAACTTAGGCCGCGTCGGGTTTCTCACCGCCGCGACGGCGGACATCCTGGAGGATGCCCTGCTCGCCGTCGCGGACGGCGACTACACGGTGGAGCCCCGCCGCAAGCTCGAGACCCACATCGTGGACGCCGAGGGAGAGCGGCTCGTCGGCGAGCTCGCGATGAACGACGTGGTCGTGCACAAGGCGGGCTCGTCACGCGTCATGCGCATTCGGCTGTTCGTGGATGGCGACGAGGTGGGGCAGTACACCCTGGACGGGATGATCGTCGCCACGCCGGCGGGGTCTACCGCCTATACGCTGAGCTCCGGCGGTCCCGTCTTGCTGCCTGAGGTCGACGCACTCGTGGTGACGGCGATCTGTCCCCACACGCTCTCCGTCCGGCCGCTCGTCGTCCCCGGCTCCTCGCAGGTCACGATGCAGATCGAGCCGACCCGAGCCGAGGACATCCGCGTGGCCTACGACGGGCAGCCCGGCGGCTCGCTGCATCACCACGACTGCGTGGTGGTCCGTCCCTCCGGCACCACGGTACAATTGGTGCGGTTGGGGCGCGAGAACTTCTTCTCTCGGTTGCGCAAGAAGCTAAAGTGGGGAGACCTGAGCGATCGGGAACGCTTCAACCGTGCTGACTGAGCTCCGCGTTCGTGACCTGGCGGTCATCGCGGACGTCACCCTTCCTCTCCAATCAGGCCTGAACGTACTCACCGGCGAGACGGGCGCCGGGAAGTCGATGCTGATCGACGCTCTGGCGCTGCTGCTCGGAGAGCGGGCCAGCACCGACGTGGTGCGTCCCGGCGCCACGCGCGCGGTGGTCGAGGCGGCCTTCGAGGTGGGGGACGTACCCGGGTTCGGGGCCGTGGCTGACGAGTTCGGTGTGGAGCTGGAGGACGACCGTTTCATCGTGCGCCGCGAGATCAACACCGAGGGGCGCAACCGCGCATGGGCTAACGGCAGTCCCACTACGGTTTCGGCCCTCGCCGCGCTCGGACGCATGCTGGTGGACCTGCACGGACAGCACGAGGCGCAGTCCCTGCTGAAGGCGGCAGCGCAGCGCGATATGCTGGACGCGTTTGGCGACGCCGAGCGGGAGCGTGGACGCGTGGCGGCCGGCTTCGAGTCGGCAGCACGGCTGCGGGAGGAGGAGGCCGAGCTGGTGGCACGGCGCGACGACGTGCAACGCCGCGCGGACTACTTGCGGCACGTGGTTCAGGAGATCGAGGCGGCCAAGCCGCGACCCGGTGAGGATGAGGCAACGGCCATCGAGGCGAAGCGCCTCGGGAACGTGGAGGAGCTCACCCGTCTGGCCGAGCGCCTCGTGCAGCTGCTGGAGAGTGGAGAGGAAGGGGCCGCACTCGAGGCCCTGGGAGGAGCCTCCAAGACGCTGGCGCAGCTCGAGCGCATCGACGCAAGCGTCGAAAGGTGGCGTGCGTTGGTGGATGCCGCCTACGCCAACGTGGAGGAGCTGGCGCTCGAGATCCGTGAGTATGCGGCCGACATCGACAGCGATCCTGCCCGGCTTGCGGAAGTCGAGCGGCGCCGCGACGCACTGTACCGTCTGACGCAGAAGTACGGCCCGGGGATCGCGGACGTGCTGCGCACGCACGACGAGGCGAAGCAGGAGCTCGACTTGCTCGACACCGCGGACCTCGACCTGCAAGCCCTGAGCGAACGGCGCGCAGCGGCCGAGCACGAGCTGACGGACGCCGCAAAGGCCCTCAGCGCCAAGCGTGCCAAGGCCGCCGTTCGACTCGCCGGTACGGTCGAGGAGCTTCTGCCCGGGCTCGGCATGCCCGACGGGAAGTTCTCGGTCGCCGTGGAGCCGCTCTCGGGCGCGACCGCGTCGGGCGCCGACAGCGTCACGTTCATGGTGCAGCTCAATCCCGGGCTCGATGCCCGACCGCTGGCGCAGGTGGCCAGCGGCGGCGAGCTCTCCCGACTCATGCTCGCACTCAGGGTGGTGCTCGCGGGACACGATGCCATCGCTACCGTGGTGTTCGACGAGGTCGATCAGGGCATCGGCGGCGAGGTGGCGCTCCAGGTGGCCGAGGCGCTGGGCAGGGTCGCCGAAGCGCGACAGGTGCTGGTGATCACGCACCTCCCGCAGATAGCCGCGCGGGCACGTCACCACCTCTCGGTTGCCAAGCGGCCCAAGGGCGGAGTAGCGACGGCCGACGTGGAGGTGCGCTCGGGAGACGATCGCGTGCAGGAGATTGCCCGCATGCTGGGTGACGCTCGTGATCCGGTCGTGGTGCAGCACGCGGGCGAGTTGCTGCGCAGACAGAGCCTCAGGGTGGCGAAGTAGCGACCTCCTCGCCGCCGCCGCCCCACAATCGCCAGTACAGCCGCAGGTACAGAGTGACCGACGTCGACTTGGGCGTCTGTCCACCGGAGCCGCTGAACGCCGAGCGATAGTCGATGCCGGCTTCGATGGGGAGCTTGGGGCCGTCCCGTCCCTGCGTCGCGCGGTAGTAGATGCCGGCGCCCACGCTTACCCTGCTCATGGAGGTCTCGAACTCCAGGTCCGACACGTCGGTCTGGATCTGTCCCGGCGGCACCGTGAACCCGCCGTCGAGCGAGAACCCGTCGGTGCCCTTACGGTAGTAGTACACCGAGCCGTAGACCCGGAAGGCCTGGCTGAGGCGCAGTGCCGGGTAGAGACCCAGGCGCAGCTCGTCACCCAGGTTGCGTGCCACGTTCTGCTGCGTGGCGAGGATGGCGAGGGGACGGTCGTGCGGCGTGATGCGACGCGGCAGGTTGTCGCCCAGCTGCAGCGTGTAGGACGCCTCGGCGTTCACAGCGAGCACGCTCCCCGGCTCCCACGATCCCTCCGCTCCCAGCACCACGTCGGGTTGTCGGTCGCCCGTCCCGAGGTCCACGAAGTTGTTGGCGAGGTCGCGTTGCCCCGTGGGCAACCGCACGATCCCGATCAGCACGGCGCGCAGTCCCGGACGCTGCACCGCGCCCCAGCGCAGCCCGACCTCCGCATCCCCCAGCTTGAGGTGGTACTTCACGAACTCCAGCGGGAACGCGTCATACCCCAGCGCGGGATTGATGAACATCGCGTTTACGTCGTCGGATGACAGCCGCGCACCCGGCAGCGGCAGCGTGGTCGTGAGCCCCGACGCGCCGAACGACTGCAGCTCGGTCGAGGTCGCCTGGATAACGCCCAGGATCGACTGCCCGGCCGTCGAGGATGACAGCGGTGCAAAGGGTGGCAGGATCTCGGCGGTGCTCCCGTCCTGTGCCACACCGGTGAGCACGGTGAGGTCGGCCGTGAGGCGCCGTGCACGGTCCACCAGGTCCCGCGCCTGATCGCACTGCGCGCTGCTGGGGCAGCCATAGTCGCCTGCGGCGATCCGGCCCTCGACGAACGCCGCGCCCGCCTCCAGCTCGGTGAGCAGTTGCTGGATCTGGGCACTCGCCCCGGCGTTGCCCGCCTCCACGGTTGCCTGGTTCCATCCCTGGTCGGCGCCCGTGGAGTCGACCACGAAGCTCACCTGGCTGCGGGTGGAGACGAGCGGGATCGAGGCAGTGAAGGTGAGTCGGTTGGAGAGTCCCAGCTGCAGGTTGAGCGGGAAGCGCCGGATGTCGGCCTCCCAGGTCGTTTGCCAGGTGCCGGCGTTGACCGTGTAGACCGAGTCGGCGGTGATCGAGCGGATCGCGATCTGCGGCGAGTACATCGTGGGCACCAGCCGCACGCCGGCGGCGGCATCCGACAAGTCCGTGCCCAGCGGCTCGGTGCTGCCGGCGGAGTCGAACCGCTGCCCGGCGTTGGTGTAGTGCGGCTCGAAGCTGATGCGCAGCGCGCCGCGCGGCACGATCCACGCGTCGGGGAACTGGGCGGCGAGCGGGGTGGCCGTCCCGATAGCGAGGGCGATCACCACGGTCGCGACGGCAACGAGACTTGCGGGAATGCGACGTCTCGCGACCGTCAGTCCGGTTGCCACAGTCGTGTGCGGGTTCGTGGACGAGCCTGCCATCGGTGCGGCAATCTACAGCAAAGCGGGGGGCTCACCAAGATGAGCCCCCCGCCCGCTGTGTCGTACGATCAACGACTACGGTGTCGGAACGGTTGTCCCGAACGTCGCGTTGATAGCCTCAATCACCCGCTCGGTGATCGCCTCGTGCGCCACGTCGTTGGGGTGAAGCCCGTCCAGGCTGAACCACGGGCCGAACGGCTCGCCCGTTGGATCCGTGAGATCCGGGAAGAGCGGGATCTCTCCCGCGGTCCTGAGCGAATCCAGAAGCGGATTCAGGTCCAGGTATGCCCACCCTGCGGTGGTGGCGGCCTGCGAAATCACGCCGTTGTACTGAGCCACCGCCGTCGCGAGCGCGACGAGCTCGGCACCGGTGAGCGTCTGGGCGTCGCTGGCGCAGTCGAGCGTGACTGCGAACCCGCGGGTGGCGCTGTCGGCCAGCACCCCAAACCCGTAGCTGTAGGGAATGAGTACCTGGTCACCCACGCCGCCCGACGCGGTGGGGGCGCAGCTCAGCGACACCGTGTAGGTCGGCGGAAGCTGCGCCGCCATGAACAGGCCTAGGTACCACTGGCCTGGGTTGAAGTGCGGAACTTTCGTGACGTCCGTCGCGCCCAGCAATACGCCGCCCTGCACGCCGAGCCCGGTGAGCGCCGTCATAACGTCGGTGTAGTGCGTGGTGAAGTCCGCCAGCGATGTTGCCAGCGACGCGTCCATTGCGAGCGCCGCCCCCAACACGTCGTTGCTGCCCAACTCGACCGATGTGAACGTGGGCATGACTGCCTCGGCCCACTCGAGCTGCGTGCGTCCCCCCAAGAGGAACGTGGTCAGCTCGTTCGGATCGCTCGTCGGCGCCACGTTGCTGAGTGCGTCGATGACGTTCGCGCTCGGTACCGCGACGTTGTGCAGGTACTCGGGGATGGGTGCCTCTCTGAGGGCGCAGGGAGGCGCCGCGGCACCGCCCAGCGTCTCACCGGTCAGGATGTTGACCAGCGGCGGGGGGCAGCCCGGCGCGTTCAGGAAGGGAATGTTGAACTCGCTGACTCCCAACTGCCCGGCCAGCAGGGCGGCGTAGGACTCTGCCTGGCCCGCCTTGTTGATCCCGCCCGACTGGACCCCCGCCGTGACGCTGTTGCCAATGGCGAAGTACTTGTTGAACAGGCTATCGACTTCAGATGTTGGTGGATTGAGGATGTCGTCCGAGCAGGCTGCGGTCAGCGCCACACCCGCGACGAGCACCACCGAAATCCACTTCGTGTATCGGCGAATCATGTCTCGATCCTCCTAGAAGTGCACCGCGAAGGTGGCTGCGAAGAGGTGGGCGTTGAAAATGTACACCCCACTGTTGAGGTCTGCCGTCGGTCGTTGGCCTCCGTCGGCGTCGCGCACGCGGCCGCGCCGCTTGTCCTGCCGGATGTACTGGTATGCCAGGTCGAGCTGGAACCGGCTGCCGAGCCTGAAGCCGCCACCGAGGGTAAACTCATTGCGCGGGCCCTCGGGCAGCAGCGGCGTGACCGTCTGGTCGGGCGCCGCCGCCTCGTGATAGAGGTAGCCGCCCCGGAGGTCCACTTTGTCGCTGGTGGCCCACTGAAGGCCGAACCGGAAGGCGTTGGTGTTCCGGTAATCCTCGTAGAGAAGGAGATCCGGCGCGAACTGGAAGTCCGCTTCGAGCGTTTCGAACAGCGACCAACGCACCCACTGCCAATCAGCCAGCACCTTGAGATCGTCGAACGCGTCGATCGCTACGCCCACGGTCACCTGATCGGGCATGGTGATCGACGTGGTGACGGTCTGTTCGGACAGCGTGGCGCCCGGGGCAAACAGACCCAGACCGGCGACCAACGCGTCTACGGGAAGCGGCAGGTTTGGGTCCGCCCCTATCGCCGGCGCAATTGCATTGTTTGGGGGCAGGATCACACCGCTCGGTACCTGCTCGAACGTCGCCGTGCCCTCGTAATCCAGCTTCACCCGCGTGATATAGCGGACGCCGATGTCCACGCTCTCAACCGGCTTGATCCGGATCCCGAAGTTGCCACCAAAGCCGGTCGCGTTGCTGGCGTGCAGCTTGCCCTCGGCGAACTGGGTGTGGAACGGAATGCCGAACTGGCCGACCGAGGTCCCAGCGGGGATGCCGGGCAAGGGCAGCACCTGGGCGGAGAGGTCCAGCCGCTGCGTCAGCTCCACCGATCC
>JBDGXT010000169.1:0-4959 GCA_039584455.1 Gemmatimonadota bacterium | reverse complement strand
CGACGAGACGTTGCTCGTCCAGTCGGGGAAGCCGGTTGGCGTGTTCCCCACCCACGAGGACGCCCCGCGGGTGCTCATCGCCAACGCGAACCTGGTGGGTCGCTGGGCCAACTGGGAGTACTTCCGCGAGCTCGAGCGCCAGGGGCTCATCATGTACGGCCAGATGACGGCCGGGAGCTGGATCTACATCGGGACGCAGGGGATTCTCCAGGGCACGTACGAGACGTTCGGGGCGGTCGCGACGCGGCACTTCGGCGCCACGCTCAAGGGGAAGATCGTGCTGACCGGTGGGCTCGGTGGGATGGGTGGCGCCCAGCCCCTGGCCGCGACCATGAACGAGGGTGCGATCCTCGCGGTCGAGGTGGACCCCGCGCGCATTCAGCGGCGGTTGGCCACGAAGTACCTCGACGTCATGACCGACTCGCTGGACGACGCGTGGGCGCGGGTGACCGACGCACGCGACAACGGCGAGGCGCTCTCGGTGGGATTGGTCGGCAACTGCGCGGAGGTATTGCCGGAGATGGCGCGGCGGGGCTGGATCCCCGACGTGCTCACCGACCAGACCTCCGCCCACGATACGTTGCACGGCTACGTGCCCGGCGGGATGACGCTGGCGGATGCACTCGAGTTGCGCACGAGCGATCCTGCCGAGTACGAGAAGCGCTCGAAGGCATCCATTGCGGAGCACGTGCAGGCGATGCTCGCTATGCAGCGCGAAGGCGCCATCACCTTCGACTACGGCAATAACATCCGCACCGAGGCTTCCGATGCCGGGGTGGACGACGCGTTCGAGATCCCGGGGTTCGTGCCCGAATACATCCGGCCGTTGTTCTGCGAGGGTCGCGGGCCGTTCCGCTGGGTCGCGCTCTCGGGTGATCCCGAGGATCTCTATCGCACCGACGACCTCGTGCTGCAGCTGTTCCCCGAGGACGAGCTGCTGTCGCGCTGGATTCGCAAGGCGCGGGAGCAGGTCGCGTTCCAGGGACTGCCCTCCCGTATCTGTTGGCTGGGCATGGGGGAGCGCGCGGAGTTCGGGCTTGCGCTGAACGACTTGGTGCAGCGCGGCGAATTGTCCGCGCCGATCGTGATCGGCCGCGACCACCTCGACGCTGGCTCGGTGGCCTCGCCGTTCCGCGAGACCGAGGGGATGCGCGACGGTTCCGACGCGATCGCCGACTGGCCCATCCTGAACGCGTTGTTGAATGCCGTCTCGGGTGCCTCCTGGGTCTCGTTCCACCACGGTGGCGGCGTGGGCATCGGCAACTCGCTGCACGCCGGGCAGGTCACGGTGGCGGAGGGCACGGCGGCGGCGGCCAAGCGTCTCGAGCGCGTGCTGAACAACGATCCGGGCATCGGGATTGCCCGGCACGTGGATGCGGGTTATCCGGAAGCCGAGGCGGCGGCAAGGCGACACGCCATGAAGCTCCCGATGAAGGAGGCGGACTCCTGAGCACCCTGTTGGTCGGCGCCTCGCAGGTCGTCACCTGCCGGGGACCGGCACGCGCGCGGCGCGGCCCCGAAATGGCGGAGCTGGGCGTGCTGGAGGACGTCGCGGTGCTGATCGGCGACGACGGCCACGTCGCCGCCGTCGCGCCGCACTCGGAGCTGATGACGCGGGCCCGGGACGCGGAGGTGGAGGAGGTGGACGGCGTGCTCTTCCCGGGCTTCGTGGATTGCCACACCCACGCCGTGTTCGGCATGGCGCGGCTAGCCGATCACGAGCGGCGCTCGCGGGGCGTGGGCTACAAGGAAATCGCGGCGGCCGGCGGCGGCATCCTCTCCTCGGTGCGTGACGTGCGGGAACGCTCCTACGAGGAGCTTGCCGACCTCACCCGGCGGCGGCTGGACCACCTGCTGGCGTTGGGCAGCACCACCGTCGAGGTGAAGTCGGGCTACGGGCTCTCGCTCGAGGCTGAGCTCAAGCAGCTGGACGTCATCGCCGCTATGGCGGCAGACGCCGGCCCCCAGATCGTGTCGACGTTCCTCGGCGCGCACGAGGTGCCACCGGAGTACCGGCCGCGCGCGGACGAATACGTGGAGCTGGTGGTGCACGAGATGCTCCCCGCCGTGGAGCGCCACGGCGCGGCGCGCTTCTGCGACGTGTTCTGCGAGCCCGGCGTGTTCACGGTGGAGCAGTCGCGTCGGGTGCTGGAGGCGGCGGCGCGACACGGGATGCGCGCCAAGCTGCACGCGGACGAGCTGGACCCCTCGGGTGGCGCGGAGCTGGCAGCGGCGTTGGGTGCGGTGAGTGCCGACCACCTGGCGGCGATCTCCGACGAGGGGATCGCGGCACTCGCGGACAGCGATACCGTGGCCGTGCTGCTGCCCGGCACCATGATGTTCCTGGGACAGCGGCGCCAGGCGCCGGGGCGCCGGCTCATCGACGCGGGCGCGGCGGTGGCCCTCGCGACCGATTTCAACCCCGGCAGCTCACCCGGCATGAGCCTGCCACTGATGGCCACGATGGCCGCCTCGCAGTGCGGTATGGTGCCGGCGGAGACCGTCACGGCGATCACGGTGAACGGGGCGGCGGCGGTGGGCGAGGCCCACACGCGGGGCCAGATCGCGCCCGGCTTCCGGGCGGATCTGGTGCTGGCGACCGTGCGGGACTGGCGTGAGCTGGTCTATTGGTACGGCGACAACCTGGTCAGCGAGGTGTGGTTGGCCGGGTCCGCTTGTCACCCTCGCCGAGCACCCGTAAATTTGCTAGTCTGAATAAGTTGCCGACGCCCACGTCCGGATCGTCTTCCACCCACAGCCGGTAGAGGTTCGCCCTGAACGTCGAGAAGGCCAAGGAGAAAGCGCGCCGGTTCGAGACCAAGAACCAGATCGACAAGGCGCTCGAGCAGTACTCCAAGATTCTCCGGTCGCTGGAAGGCGAGCCGGAGATGGAGAAGGAGCTGTCGCTCTTCAACAAGGTCGGCGACCTGTATCTGAAGACGGGCAAGGTGCAGGCGGCGGTGGAGACGTACGAGCGCGCCGCGAACTACTACGAGGAGTCGGGCCTCCCCAACAACGCCATCGCGCTCTGCAACAAGATCCTGCGCAACGCGCCGGGGCGTACGCCGGTCTATCTCAAGCTCGCCAAGCTGATGGTGCAGCGGGGCTTCGTCGCGGAGGCGAAGCAGAACCTGCTGGAGTATGCCAGCCGCATGCAGCAGGCCGGGCAGCTCGAGGATGCCTTCAACGCGCTCAAGGAGTTTGCGGATCTCTCGCCGGACAACGAGGACATCCGCCTGCTGCTGGCCGAGCAGCTCAAGGCGGCCGCCCGCACCGATGAGGCCAAGGAGCAGCTCGCCAAGCTGTACCACGAGCTCGAGGCCAAGGGTGACCAGCGCCGCAGCCGGGCGACGCTCGAGAAGATCCAGGTCATCGATCCCGACTTCGACGCGGATGCCGCGCCCAAGCCCGAGGTGAAGGAGCGGGCCAGGAGAGGGGACCTGGTGTTCCTGGACCTGAGCGAGGAGGGCCCGGAGGCGCCAGCCGCGGTCGCCGAGCCGGAGGCGCCGGCACCCGAAGTCGAGCAGGAGGCCCCCGCAGAGGAAGCGCTGGAACTCGAGCCCACCTCCCTGGGTGAAGAGGCCCCACCCGAAGCGGCGGCCGAGGTCCAGGAACCGATCGAGCTGGAGCGAGGGTCGGCCGACTATCTCGCCGTGGCCGAAGAGGTGGGCGAGGTGGACGCGCTGGACGAGCTCGACATGCCCGAGGCGGAAGTGGGTGAGGTGGAGGCGGTGGCCGGGCTCGATGTGGCGACCGAGTTCGAGGCGCCGGCCGAGGAGGCGGCCGCCTCGCTCGACATCGAGCCTACGGCGGTGGCCGATGCGGAGGCGATGGCGGCGGAGGTGCCCCCGATCGAGGGGCTGGCCGAGACAGCCGAGCCTCCGGCCGACGTGCTCGAGCGGACCTCGGAGGGTTTTGTGCCCCCCGAGGCCATCATCGCGCCGCCGGACCAGGACGTCGCCCCGGCTGCCGTCGAGGAAGCGGAGCCGGAGGCCGCGGAGCGGACCTCGGAAGGGTTCGTGCCGCCCGACGCGATCATCGAGCCTCCCGATGAGACGGCGGCCGCGGTCGAGGTTGCGCCGGAGGCCCCGCCACAGGCCGAGCCGGAGTTCCCCGAGGTCTCGCCCCCTGCGACGCCGGTTCCGGTCGTGGAGGCAGAGGCCGCGCCCCCCGGTGCCGGGATGGACGTGCCGGATATCGATCTGGGCGTCGGGCTCGACGACGAGGAGACCGCGGTCGCGGAGGCAGGGGCGGAGGCGGCGCCCAGCGACATGGCGAAGACGCCGCTGCCGAGCCCGCCCGACGTGGGCCCGCCGGACGTGGGCGCGGCTCCCTCGAGCTCGGTGCCGAGGCTCCACCGGAGGAGCCGGTGGTGTACGAGCGCCCCACGGTGGCCGTGCTGGAAGACCAGGTCGCCGAGGATCCGGACGACGCCTCGCTGCATCAGGCCCTTGGGGAAGCCCTGTTGGAGGAGGGCGATCGCGAGCGCGGCATCGAGGAGCTGGACATCGCGCTGGAGATCCACGAGTTGGGCGAGGACTGGCGTCACGCCGAGGGCCTGGCCGAGGAGATCCTGCGACTCGATCCCAACAGCGTGCGGCACCATCAGAAGCTGGTCGAGTTCGCGTTCCGCCGCAGTGACAAGGATCGGCTGGCGGAGGCGTACCTGGGTTTGGCCGACGCGCTGTTCCGAACGGGCGCCACCGAGCGCGCGCGGGCCGTGTACCAGCGCGTGTTGGAGCACGACCCCACCAGCGATCGGGCTCGGCTCGGGATCCAAACGCTGGAGCCCGAGGTGGAGGAGGCCCCTGCTGAGCCGGCGGCTCCCGCTGCCGAGGCCGCGGCACCGGCGGCTGCGGCGCCTGCGGCTGGCGACTTCGTGGATCTCGGCTCCCTGCTGCTCGACGAGGAGCCGGCGGTGCGCGATACGCGCATGCGCATAGAGGAAGAGGAGCCCAC
>JBDGXT010000168.1:0-4461 GCA_039584455.1 Gemmatimonadota bacterium | reverse complement strand
CCAGAAGCTGATCCAGCACCGGGCGCCGGAGGTGATCCTGCGCAACGAGAAGCGGATGCTGCAGGAGGCGGTGGACGCGCTGTTCGACAACGGTCGGCGCTCCAAGGCGATTCGCGGGCGTGGCAAGCGGCCGCTCAAGTCGCTCTCCGACATGCTGAAGGGCAAACAGGGGCGTTTCCGGCAGAACCTGCTTGGGAAGCGCGTCGACTACTCCGGCCGCTCAGTGATCGTGGTCGGTCCGGAGCTGCGGCTGCACCAGTGCGGGCTACCCAAGACGATGGCGGTAGAGCTGTTCAAGCCGTTCATCATCCACAAGCTGGTGGAAAAGGGTATCGCCGAGACGGTCAAGCGCGCCAAGAAGATCGTCGAGCGCGAGAGCCCCGAGGTCTACGAGATCCTTGAAGAGATCATTCAGGACCATCCGGTGTTGCTGAACCGTGCGCCCACGCTGCACCGCCTCGGTATCCAGGCGTTCGAGCCGGTGCTGGTGGAGGGGAAGGCGATCCGCATTCACCCGCTCGTCTGCGCGGCATTCAACGCCGACTTCGACGGTGACCAGATGGCCGTGCACGTTCCGCTGTCGTTCGAGTCCCAGCTCGAGGCGCGGGTGCTCATGATCTCGAGCAACAACGTGCTGAAGCCGTCTGACGGACGTCCCGTGGCCGAGGCGAGTCAGGACATGGTGCTGGGGTGCTACTTCCTGACCAAGGGACCACAGGATCCGGAAGAGGCGATGAAGCAGGCGCCGTACGTGGGCTCGCTCCCCGAGGTGGAGACGCGCCTCGCCAATGGCGATTTCGAGTACCAGGAGCCCATCAAGTTCTGGTACCAGCCGCCGCCCGAGGCAGCGGACCAGGAGCCCGCATGGGTGGAAACGACCGCTGGCCGGGTGTTGTTCAACGGCATCCTTCCCCGGACGCTCCTCGCGGAGCTGGGTTTCCAGAACGCCGTGATGCGCAAGAAGGCCCTCTCGGAGCTGGTGTTCGAAGCGTACCGGCGCGCCGGTCTCTCTGAGACGGTGCAGTTCCTGGACCGCCTGAAGGAGTTCGGTTTCCGCTACGCGACGGTCGGTGGCATCTCCATCGGCGTCGAGGACCTCGAGGTCCCGGCCGAGAAGGCCGAGATCCTGCACGCGGCCACCGAGCGGGTCGACCGCTTCCAGCGGGCGTACGCCACGGGGCAGATCACCTTCGGCGAGCGGTACAACAAAGTGATCGACGCGTGGACCCACGCCAACAGCGATGTAGCCAGCGCGATGGTGCAGAACCTCTCCCGCTCGCGGGACGGCTTCAACCCGGTGTACATGATGTTCGATTCCGGCAGCCGCGGGAGTCGCGACCAGATCCGACAGCTCGCCGGCATGCGCGGCCTCATGGCAAAGCCCCAGAAGAAGCTCACTGGTGGCATCGGCGAGGTGATCGAGAGCCCGATCAAGTCGAACTTCCGTGAGGGGCTGACCGTGCTCGAGTACTTCATCTCGACGCACGGCGCACGAAAGGGCCTGGCCGACACGGCGCTCAAGACGGCCGATGCCGGGTATCTCACCCGCCGCCTCGTGGACGTCGCGCAGGACGTGACCGTCACCGAGGACGACTGCGGCACGATTCTCGGGCTCGACATCTCCGCGCTCAAGGAAGGCGAGGACATCATCGAGCCCCTGCGGGAGCGCATCGTCGGCAACGTGGTCGCCGAGGACGTCTTCGATCCGCATGAGTCGGACGAGCACGGTGACCCGCTGCTCCTTGCCGCGGCTGGCGAACTGGTCGACGAGGAGTCGGCAGCAGCGATCGAGGATTCCGGGATCGAGAGTCTGCGAATCCGGTCGGTCCTCACCTGCGAGTCGCGGCGCGGAATCTGCCGCATGTGCTACGGCCGCAACCTGGCCACCATGCAGATGGTGGACCTGGGCGAGGCCGTGGGTATCCTGGCCGCACAGTCGATCGGCGAGCCGGGCACGCAGCTCACGCTCCGCACGTTCCACATCGGCGGGACGGCGGCGCGCATTGCCGAGCAGACGGCCCGCAAGACCAAGCTCGAGGGTACAATCGAGTTCGGCGACCGCATGCAGGTGGTCGATACGAAGGGAGGCGTCCGGGTGGTGACCGGCTACGACGGTGAGCTGGTCCTGTTGGACGCCGACGGCCAGGTCCGCTCCCGCTTCCAGGTGCCGCTGGGTGCCAGTTTGGCGGTGGCGGACGGCGAAAAGGTCAAGCGGGACGGGCTGCTGTTCACGTGGGACCCGTACGCCAACCCCATCATCACCGATGTTGAAGGCACCGTCCGGTTCATCGACATCGTGGAGGATGAGACGGTCCGGGAGTCGCTCGACGAGATCACCGGACTGCGTCAGCGCGTGATCATCGAGGACCGGGAAAAGAAGCTCCACCCGCACCTTGAAGTCGTGCAGAAGAAGGGCGCGAAAGAGCGGCGCGTGCGCAACTACGTCATTCCCGAGGGCGCGCAGCTCACGGTCGAGGACGGTGAAAAGGTGAGTGCCGGCACGACCCTCGCCAAGATCTCACGGGAGGCCTACAAGACGCGCGACATCACCGGCGGCCTCCCCCGCGTGGCCGAGCTGTTCGAGGCGCGGCGGCCCAAGGACCCGGCTACCATCTCCGAGATCGACGGTGCGGTCAGTTTCGGCGAGATCAAGCGCGGCAAGCGCGAGATCCTGGTCAACCCCGAGTCGGGTGAGCCACAGCTCTACGAGGTCCCGGCCGGGAAGCACTTGCGCGTGCACGAGGGTGACAAGGTCCGGGCGGGTGACCGTCTCACCGAGGGTCCCGTCAACCCGCACGACATTCTGCGGATCAAGGGACCACGCGCGGTACAGGAGTACCTCCTGAACGAGGTCCAGGAGGTGTACCGCCTGCAGGGTGTGAAGATCAATGACAAGCACATCGGCGTCATCGTACGCCAGATGTTGCAGAAGGTCAGGGTGATGGAACCGGGTGACACCGGCTTCCTCGAGGGCGAGCACGTCGACCGGCTCGTCTTCCGCGAGAAGAACGAGCGGGTGATCAGGAAGAGCGCGACGCCCGCCACGAGCGAGCCGCTCCTGCTGGGGATTACCAAGGCCTCGCTCACGACCCAGTCGTTCATCTCGGCGGCCTCCTTCCAGGAGACCACGAGAGTCCTGACCGACGCCGCCATCCGGGGGGCGAAGGATGAGCTGCTGGGGCTGAAGGAGAACATCATCATCGGGCACCTGATCCCCGCAGGCACGGGGATCTACCGGTACTCGGAGCTCGAGGTGGAGCCGCCCGAGGGTTTCGAGCCGCCCCCGCCGCCGGAGGAAGAGGTGGAAGAGGGGGCGCCGAGCCCGTTCCTGGTGGCGAAGGAGCCGGCCGTGGTGGAGGGACCGGCTGCTGCGGCGGAGGCGGAGGCCAGCAGTTGACCTAACCTGCCTGCCCATCTACCTTTACCAGTCTATCACCGGCCGGGACCCGGGGTTTCGGCCGGTGATCGATATCCAGATCACTTTGCAGGGCTATGCCGACCATCAATCAGTTGGTCCGCCAGGGGCGGAGAGAGATACCGCGGAAGGAAAAGGCGCCTGCGCTCCGGGGAAGCCCGCAGAAGCGCGGCGTGTGCACGCGCGTCTACACCACGACGCCCAAGAAGCCCAATTCGGCGCTACGGAAGGTGGCACGGGTGCGGCTCACCAACGGCTTCGAGGTGACCAGTTACATCCCGGGCGAGGGGCATAACCTGCAGGAGCACAGCATCGTGTTGATCCGCGGCGGTCGTGTGAAGGACCTGCCGGGCGTCCGCTACCACATCATCCGTGGGACGCTGGACGCGGCAGGCGTGGCCGACCGCAAGCAGCGCCGCTCCAAGTACGGGGCCAAGAGGCCCAAGTGAGCCGCCGCAAGAAGGCCGAGAAGCGGCCCGTGCCGCCCGATCCGCGGTACGACAGCCAGACGGTGTCGAAGTTCATCAACCGTCTCATGGAAGAGGGCAAGAAGTCCACGGCCGAGCGGATCTTCTACGACTCGATGGACATGATCGAGCAGCGGACTGGGCAGCCGGGCGTGCAGGTGTTCAAGCAGGCACTGAGCAACGTGAAGCCGGTTGTGGAGGTGAAGTCCCGGCGGGTCGGCGGTGCCACCTACCAGGTGCCCGTCGAGGTTCGGCCGGACCGGCGCGCGGCACTGGCGATGCGGTGGCTAGTCGCTTTCACGCGGGGCCGGAACGAGCGGTCCATGGCGGAGCGGTTGGCGGGCGAGCTGATCGCCGCCAGCAAGGGCGAGGGCAGTTCGGTCAAGAAGAGGGAAGACACACACCGGATGGCCGAGGCGAACAGAGCGTTCGCCCACTACCGGTGGTAGTTTGAA
The DNA here is from genome assembly GCA_039584455.1 of Gemmatimonadota bacterium. Classification (GTDB taxonomy): domain Bacteria; phylum Gemmatimonadota; class Gemmatimonadetes; order Gemmatimonadales; family GWC2-71-9; genus WVYX01. The sequence goes on along the minus strand of JBDGXT010000168.1, from coordinate 124 downwards.
CCTATAGACTGACAACTTCGGGACCCTGCTTCAAGGGATCCCGCGTCGCAGGGGCCAGGCCCCGGACGAGTGCGGAGCGAGACCTGTCCGTGAGCACGGATGACGGTCGCCCCGCTTTTATGCT